>JAFXZM010000029.1 GCA_017541275.1 Oscillospiraceae bacterium
AAGGACAAGAAGGTCAAGCGCATTGCGAGAAACGCAGGCGTTGCAAGCACCGCGAATGCACCGACCATCCGCGAGATGGTTCCTTACAAATAAGCCGCACCGCATAACTGATTACTGCGGCTTTACGCGACTGAAGGCACGCCGCGGCATGCTCCGCGGAAATAATGTTGATTACGGAGGAAAAAGAACATGGCTCGTATTAAGGGCGCAATGATGACGCGCAAGAGAAGAAATAAGGTACTGAAGCTGGCCAAGGGCTACTGGGGCAGCAAATCCAAGCATTTCAAGATGGCAAAGCAGGCCGTCATGAAGTCCGGTCAGTATGCATATATCGGCAGAAAGCAGAACAAGCGGTTCTTCCGCAGACTGTGGATTACCCGTATTTCCGCCGCCTGCAAGCTCAACGGCATGAACTATTCTACGTTCATGAACGGTGTCAACAAGGCAGGCATCACCCTCAACCGCAAGATGCTTTCCGAGATTGCCATTCATGATCCGGCTGGCTTCACCGCTATTGTTGAAAAGGCAAAGGCAGCTCTTTAATGAATATCGTCAAACACGCTCTCCCGGAAACCGTCAGAGCGTGTTTGTGTTTGTTTGGAGAAAATGAAGGGAGCGGCGGATGATGCAGCAGACAGGCGATTTTTTGCAGACCGGCACGAAAAATAAGACCGTCGCGGCCTTTCAGCGCCTTAACCGCAGCCGCACCTACCGGGAAAAGGGCCGCTGCTTTGCAATGGAGGGCAGCAGACTGATTCTGGATGCGCTGCGTTCGGGCGTGAAGCTCAGGGCGCTGCTGCTGACGGCACATGCCGCAGAGCAGCTCGGCGCGCAGCTCAGTCAGGCCGCACCGGGGGTGCATACGCTGTACCTCTCCGATGCGCTTGCAAGGGAAATCTCAGATACCGAGCATCCGCAGGGCGTGTTTGCCGTCGCGGAAATGCGCCCGGAGCAGGAAATGACCGTGCAGCACGGCAGTTTCAGTATGCTGCTGCATCAGGTGCAGGATCCCGCCAATCTCGGCGCTGTTCTGCGAACCGCAGAGGCGCTCGGTACAGAGGGGCTGTATTTGTATCAGTGCTGCGACCTCTACAATCCGAAAGCCGTCCGCAGCAGCATGGGCGCACTGTTCCGCGTGCCGGTCATGCGCCTGAAAAATACGGATGATTTCTTTGCGGCGTGCGGCAGGGCGGGTGTCCGTACCTGCGCGGCGGTCGTTGACCGTGATGCAAAAAAGCTCGGCAGCTTTTCGTTTCAATCGGATTTCGGCGGCGGAGCCTGTGTGCTGATCGGCAACGAGGGCAACGGTCTGCCGCGGGAGATCAGCGATGCATGCGACTGCAAAATGACAATCCCGATGTCGCTGGATTCCAATTCACTGAATGCGGCAATGGCAGCAGGACTGTTCCTGTGGGAAATGGCACGGACGCAGCACGGAGAATCCGACAGCAGGCAGGTGTGATATGGAAGATCAGCAGACGATTTATGAAAAACCGGAGCTGCTGCGCTATTGGGTGTGGCTTTCTCTGGTATTCGGTGCGGGCTGTCCCGGCCTGACCCGCTATATTCATGACTACGGTTCGCCGGAGGCCCTGTATGATGCCATGCAGGCGGGCAGGCTCCGCGAGCTGCCGCTGGATGCCCGGAAGGGCATGGCTGAGCATACGGTCGGGGAAGCCGACAGCATTGTATATTACTGCCGGACGCATGAGATTGCGCTCGTGCCGATTGTCAGTCCGTTTTATCCGGAGGAGCTGCGCAGGATTCCGGCACCGCCGATTCTGCTGACAGCACGCGGAAATATCGGACTGCTGAAGCATCCGCGCAAGCTGGCAATCGTCGGAACGCGCAAACCGTCGCCCTATACCGAGGAGGTCACGGCGGCAATGATCGCAGGGCTGAAGGGGCAGGAGATTGTCATTGTCAGCGGCTTTGCAAAGGGCATTGATGCGATCGCACACACAATGGCGCTGGACAGCGGCCTGCCGACGATCGGTGTGCTCGGCTGCGGCATCAATGTGAATTATCCGCGCGAAAATATGCAGCTTCGGGACAGGATGCTGACGAGCGGCCGGGGACTGTTCCTTTCGGAATATATGCCCGGCGTGCAGCCGTTTCCGGCGAATTTTCCCAAGCGCAACCGTATTCTGAGCGGCCTGTGCTATGCGAGTGCGGTCATGGAAGCAGCGTCGCGGAGCGGCTCGCTGGTGACGGCGCGCTGTGCATTGGAGCAGGGAAGACAGGTGCTCTGTGTGCCGCCCGCCGACCTGTTTGATGCGCGCTATGCCGGTGTCATTCCGTTTCTGCGGGAGGGCGCGGCACCGCTCATGAGCCCGGATGACCTGCTCTCACCGTATGATTCGTATTATCCGCCGGTGCCGTCTGAGGCGATTCTGATTGCAGAGGACAGCGCAGCCCGCGGCGTTCCGCTCCGGTATGCGGAAACGATAACGGATGAGATTACGGCGAATGAAGCTGCGGAGACATTTCAGAGGACAGCCGGCGAACCGGCTCCGCAGCCGGAAAACCGTCCGCAGCCCGAACCGGAGCCGGAAAAGCAGGCACCGCTGCCCGACGATCCGCAGGAGCGTGCAATCGTGGAATACCTGCGGGTACACGGCGATACGCATGCGGACGATATCGCGGCGGCACTGGATATGGACCTTTCAGAGCTTTTGAATGCACTGCTCTCGCTGGAAATTCAGGGCTATGTCGAATCGCTGTTCGGGAAGCAGTACCGGGCATTTGCAATGTGATACAGAAACCGTTTCAGGGAAACAGAACCCTTTTTTAAGGAAGGATAGAAACATGTCAGAACTCGTGATCGTTGAGTCGCCTGCAAAGGCAAAAACCATTCAGAAATATCTCGGCACCGGCTTTGAGGTCGTTGCCTCTATGGGTCATGTGCGTGATCTGCCGAAGTCCAAGCTCAGCGTGGACATTGAGCACGATTTTCAGCCGACCTATATCGAGATGAAGGGCAAAGAGGATGTCATCAAGGAGCTGAAAAAGCGCGCCTCAAAGAGCAGCCGCGTCTGGCTCGCAACGGACCCGGACCGTGAGGGCGAAGCAATTTCATGGCATCTGGCACAGCTTCTGGGGCTGGATATCGAGCAGAACAACCGCGTTGAATTCAATGAGATCACCAAGACCGGCGTGCAGACGGGCATGTCGCACCCGCATAAGATTGACCTCGATCTGGTCGATGCACAGCAGGCAAGACGCATCCTCGACCGCATTGTCGGCTATCAGCTCAGCCCGTTCCTCTGGCGGAAGATCCGCAGAGGTCTTTCTGCGGGCAGAGTGCAGTCTGTGGCTGTGCGGCTGGTCGTGGACAGAGAAAATGAGATCCGCGCATTCAAGCCGCGCGAATACTGGACGATCGACGCGAAAATGACTGCAAAATCCTCCCGCAAGGTCTTTTCGGCGCATCTCGCCGAGATCGGCGGGAAAAAGGCCGAGCTTGCCTCCGGTGAGGAGGCGGACGCGATTCTGCGCAATCTGGAGGGTGCCGAATTCACCGTAAAATCGGTGAAAAAACGTGTTACGAGCCGTCAGCCCGCACCGCCGTTCATCACCTCGACCCTTCAGCAGGAGGCTTCCCGCCGGATGGGCTTCCAGGCGCGCCGCACGATGAAAGCGGCACAGGAGCTTTATGAAGGCGTGGAGGTACCGGAGCTCGGCGCGGTCGGTCTCATCACCTACATGAGAACCGACTCGCTCCGCATTTCTGACGAAGCAAAGGCTGCCGCTGCGGAGTATATCCGCGGCAGCTACGGCAAACAATACCTGCCCGCATCCCCGCGCAATTTCAAGACGAAAAAGGGTGCGCAGGACGCGCATGAGGCGATTCGCCCGACCATGCCGGGTCTTACGCCGGACCGCGTCAAGGACAGCCTCACGACTGACCAGTATAAGCTCTATAAGCTGATCTGGGAGCGGTTCATCGCCAGCCAGATGGCAAACTGCCAGCTCGATACGGTTTCTGCGGATATCGAAGCAGGGGACTGCATTTTCCGGGCATCAGGCTACAGCGTAAAATTCGACGGCTTTACGCGCCTGTATGTTGAGGCAAAGGACGGCGCACAGAACGATGAGGAAAACAAGGAGCTGCCGCCGCTGAACGCAGGCGACCCGCTGAAGATCAAGTCCATCGGCGGAAACCAGCACTTCACGCAGCCGCCCTCCCGCTATACCGAAGCATCTCTTATCAAGGCACTGGAGGAAAACGGCATCGGCAGACCAAGCACCTATGCCGCAACGGTCGGTACGATTCTGTCGCGCATGTATGTCGAGCGTGACGGCAAGCAGCTTCGCCCGACCTCGCTCGGCGAGGTCACGACGACGCTGATGAAGGATCATTTCAAGCAGATCGTTGATGTGAAATTTACTGCCGAAATGGAAAGTGATCTCGACGGCGTGGAGCAGGGGAAAACCGACTGGGTCGAGTCGCTGCGGAAATTCTATAACGGCTTTGAGAAAACGCTCAGTGAAGCGGAAAAGGCTATGGACGGCAAGCGCATGCGCGTTCCGGATGAGGAAACCGATGAGGTCTGCGAGGTCTGCGGCAAGCCTATGGTCATCAAGATCGGCAGATTCGGCAAATTCCTTGCCTGCTCCGGATTCCCGGAGTGCCGCAATACCAAAAAGATCGTGACGCCGACCAAGGGCTTTTGCCCGCTCTGCGGCAAGAAGATCATCCTGAAAAAATCCAAGAAGGGCCGCAGCTTCTACGGCTGCGAGGGCTATCCGGAATGCACTTTCATGACATGGAATACACCGGTTGAGGACCGCTGCCCCAAGTGCAAAAATACGCTGTTCAAGAAGGGCGGCAGAGCCGGCAAGCTCGTCTGCGAGAAGCCGGACTGCGGCTATGAAAGACCGCTGTGAGCCGCGCAGCAGTTGTCGGCGCGGGCATGGCAGGCTGCGAGGCGGCATGGAGCATCGCGAATGCCGGCATACCGGTAACGCTCTGCGAAATGAAGCCGCAGAAATACTCGCCCGCGCATCATTCGCCGGATTTTGCCGAGCTGGTCTGCTCAAATTCTCTGAAGGCATCGCGCATAGATTCCGCAGCGGGACTGCTGAAGGAGGAAATGCGGCGGCTGGGGTCACTGCTCGTGCCCTGCGCAGAGGCATGTGCCGTGGAGGCGGGCGGTGCGCTCGCGGTTGACCGGCATGCCTTTTCTGCACTCGTCACCGAAAAGATCAAGGCGCATCCGATGATTACCGTGCAGGAGGGCGAGGTCACGGAGATCCCCGAAGGCAATGTTATCATTGCGACCGGCCCGCTGACCTCCGATGCGCTGCATGAACCGATTGCGGCACTGACCGGAAAATCGCTTTATTTCTACGATGCCGCTGCGCCGATTGTCACCGGAGAGAGCATCTCCATGGAGCGGGCGTTCTATGCATCGCGCTATGACAAGGGCACGGCGGATTACCTGAACTGCCCGATGACAAAGGAAGAATATCTCGCATTTTATGACGCGCTGATTCACGCAGAGACAGCGCCGCTGCACGATTTTGAAAAAGAGAGCCTGCGCGTCTATGAGGGCTGCATGCCGGTCGAGGTGCTGGCAAAGCGCGGCGAGGATGCGATCCGGTACGGCATGATGAAGCCGGTCGGCCTGCGCGACCCGCACACCGGACAGCGGCCGTATGCAGTCGTGCAGCTCCGGAAGGAAAACCGCGAGGGAACACTGTGGAATCTCGTCGGGTTTCAGACCAATCTGAAATGGGGCGAGCAGAAGCGCGTTTTTTCGATGATTCCGGGGCTGGAGCATGCGGAGTTTGTCCGCTTCGGCGTCATGCACCGGAACAGCTTTCTGGATTCGCCGCGTCTGCTCGACAGGACATATGCGCTTCGGAAGGAGCCGCGCATTCGCTTCGCCGGGCAGATGACCGGCGTTGAGGGGTATATGGAATCCGCCGGCAGCGGCATTCTTGCGGGACTGAATACTGTCCGTGCAATTCGCGGTGAGCAGCCGCTTATTCTGCCGAATGAGACCATGCTCGGCGCGCTGACGGCGTACATCACGGACCCTTACACGGAGAATTTGCAGCCGATGGGCGCAAATATGGGCATTCTGCCGATGCCGGAGGGGAAATTCCGCGGCAGGGACGGCAAGCAGCGGAAGTATCAGGCCTATGCCGACAGAGCGCTGGCCGCACTGAATGCGGTGCTGAAGCCGGCGGCGGACTGACCGGAAACGGATATCCGAAGCAGAAAAGAGGGAAACAATCATGCGTATCATTTTAGACGCAATGGGCGGCGACAATGCGCCGCAGGCACCTTTAGAGGGTGCAGCAAGAGCCGTAAAAGAGCTGAATGTTTCTGTCACGCTCTGCGGCGACGAGGCAAAGATCAGAGCTGCTGCGGAGGCAGGCAGCATTTCGCTTGACGGCATCAGCATTCTCCATACCGATGAGATCATTACGATGGAGGATCAGCCGACCGATATCACAAAATCCAAGAAGCATTCGTCCATGGCGCTCGGTCTCGAAGCGCTGAAAAACGGCGAGGGCGATGCGTTTGTTTCCGCCGGAAACTCCGGTGCGCTGCTCGTCGGCGCGACCATGATTCCGCGCAGAATCAAGGGCATCAAGCGTGCGGCGATGGCACCGATTCTGCCGACCGCGAGCGGCCATGCCATGCTTATGGACGGCGGCGCCAATGTGGAATGCAGACCGGAAATGCTCGAACAGTTCGGCATTATGGGCAGCATTTACATGGAAAAGGTTATGGGCGTGCCGTCGCCGCGTGTCGCGCTCATCAACAACGGCTCGGAGGAGTGTAAGGGCAGGGAGCTTGAACAGGAAAGCTATGCGCTGCTGCAAAAGGCCGATATCAATTTTATCGGCAATATCGAGGGCAGAGAGATTCCCTCCGGCATCGCCGATGTGCTTGTCACCGACGGCTTTACGGGCAATATTGTGCTGAAGCTCTATGAGGGGCTCGGAAAATTCTTTGCCGGAAAGATGAAGGAGATGTTCTCCGGCGCGGGCAAGATCGGTGCGCTGTTCATGATGGACAAGCTCAGTGCCGTCAAGGATTCTTTTGATTACAAGAAGGTCGGCGGAGCGGTGCTGCTCGGCATCGCAAGACCGGTCATCAAGGCGCACGGCAGCTCGAACGGCGAGGCTTTCTTCCATGCTGTGCGGCAGGCGAAAAACTGCGTGGACGGCCGTGTGTGCGAGACAATTACCGAGGCGCTCGCCGCAAGAAAGGCACAACAGGAATCTGAGGATTCCGAATCCTGAACCGGAGGTACCCCGCTATGCAAACCAAACCGCAGTCGGAGCTGGAGCAGGTCATCGGATATCGGTTCCGGGAACCGGCTCTGCTGACAGAGGCGCTCTGTCATTCATCCTATGCAAATGAAAAGCGCACGCTGCACTGCAATGAACGGCTGGAATTTCTCGGCGACAGCGTGCTTTCGATCGTGGTCTCAAATCATCTGTTCCGGAACTGTACACATCTTCCGGAGGGCGAGCTGACCAAAATCAGAGCATCGCTGGTCTGCGAGAAATCGCTCTTTGAGTGGGCAAAGCGCATCGGGCTCGGCGATTATCTGCTGCTGGGCCACGGCGAGGATCAGTCCGGCGGCAGAGAGCGTCCTTCGATTCTCTCCGATGCCTTTGAGGCAGTAATCGCCGCGATGTTCCTTGACGGCGGCATGGATGCCGTCACGCCTTATATTCTCCGCTTTCTGCCGGAGCATTTTGACCGTCCCTCCGAGGCATTTCATGATTACAAGACTGCTCTGCAGGAGGTCATTCAGCAGAATCCGGAGGAGCATGTCGAGTATGTGCTCGTCGGGGAAGAAGGCCCCGATCATGCCAAGCAGTTCCATATGGAGGTGCGGCTCAATTCCAATGTGATCGGCAGGGGAACAGGCCGCTCCAAGAAGATTGCCGAACAGATGGCCGCAAAGGAAGCGCTCATACTGATGGGAGAAATCGGTGCGGATGCCTGAATGCTGCGCAAAGGAAATGAAAGATGAAAAAGTGGAAGACCGCAGCCTGCATTGCAGGCGGTGTGATACTCGCAGCAGGCGCAGGCATCTTTGCATTTGTGCCGGGGCTGTTTACCTACCTGCATGTGAAGTTCAGATACGACAACATTGACCGGACGGTTCCGCAGTATGAGCGGGCTTCCGTTCCGGAGAATTTTACGGAGTATACGGTAAAGGGACTGACGCTCTCTGTGCCGTCGAGCTATACGCTGAACGATACAGGTTTTTCCTTTGTCGGCAGCGACGGCAAGAGCAGACTGTTCATTACGCGGCATGATATGCTGGCGACAGCCGCAATTCTCTCGGAATACGGCACGGACGATCTGTATGAGACAAAGCAGTTTTCCGATGCCGAATACCGGCATTATTTTGAGAAGGTCGGTGTGCCGGCACCGAGCGATGCCGATGCGCGGACGGAGGAACTCTGGTATGCCAAGGGTACGCTTCAGCCGGAGGACTGCCTCAGACTGCGCGGCACCGACCGGAAAATTTTTGCGGACTACGCACTGACAAAGGAAGAATCGTGGAACATGGAGCAAACATGGTCGCTGCCGATGAACGGCGCGGCTGCTTATGTTTCCGAATCGACCGCCGCACTGACATCCTCGATCGCGAACAACACCGTCTGCATCTATCCGGATGAACACAGAAGCGAAAAGATCATGGTCGTTCTGCGCGAGCAGGACCCGAAAACCGCAAAGCAGATCATCAGCTCGATGCGGCTTGAGCCGGAACAGCAGAGCACAGGAGAAGGATTATGAAAAGGATTACGGCATTATTCGCAGTATTTGCAGTTCTGCTGACCGCTGTTTCCTGCGGCAAAAAGCAGGACAGTCAGGCGGAAAGCACCGCGGCGGAACCGTCTGCGGAAAGCAGTGAGGATGCTGCTCAGAAGCCTGCCGAGCCGATCGTTCTGACGAATCACATGACCGAAACGGAAAAAGCATTCACGGAGAAGCATGCGCTGACACTGCTTGATAATCCGCAGGATGCAGTGCATAAAATCAGTGTGATGAAATCGTCCGTTCCGCCGGAGGAGCAGCTTCATTATCTTGAAGAGTGCAAAAAAAACGGGCTGGTCTCGCAGGAGGAATATGAAAAGCTGCGCGCTGAGGCGGAAGCGGCACGCGATGCAGGCGAGCAGGTTGAATTTATTTCATGTGTGCTGATCGACGGCTGCTATTACAGCGGTATTCATCCGCCGGATGATTATGACGGCGGCAAGCTGAGTATCATCGAGGCTGTGATGGAAACAGATGAGAACGGCGAGCCGGTCGATCGGTCAGAGTACAGGGAATTCGACACCGCGGAGGATTATTTTGATTCTCTTGGGACGGGATCCCTCAAACAGCAGGCGCAGCTTGTGTTCGCAGCCTTTCGGGATAAAAACTATACTGAGCTGCCGGAGGGATTTATTGATTTTGAAAACCCGCCGGAAGGACTCTGGGAGGATCCGTTCGACGACAAGCGCGATCTCTGGGAATTTGACCGCGATGCCGTTGAGAAGATCAAGGACAGCATCGACGAATACAGCATTTACGACGAAGAAATGGGCATCGAATTCCTGGTGCAGGTCACGCTGCCGCCGGACTATGACCCGGAGCAGACCTATCCGATGATGCTGCTGACCGACGGTGTCTGGCGCTTCGGCGATGTGCCGGCCATGCGCAGGTGCATGGAAAAGGGCGAGGCCGCGCCGGTGCTGCTCGCAACGCTCGGTTATTGCTATCATATAGACGGCACGAACGAATACTACCGCTTCACGCATCTGGTGCAGAAGCGCGATATGCTGCTTGATTTCATCACGGACAATCTGATGCCGTATCTCGGTGAGCAGTATCATATTGACTATGCAGATTCCACGCTCTACGGTCATTCTGACGGCGGTGTGTTTGCGCACAATGCGCTGTTCAATTCCGACAGGTATGAGAATCAGCCGTTTGGGCGCTATATCATCGGCAGCCCCGCATTTTTCGGGCTGTATGACGAGGATTTCGATGATCTCAGAGCGGACGAGGCAATGAACGATTACGGTTACTTTGACCGGAACGAAAGACTGGATAAGCGCGTCTGGCTCACCGGCGGTTCGCAGGAAGACCCGGACTACGAACAGCTCTACCGCGGCCACGACACCACGCTCGAAGGGCTTGCGCATCTGCGCGACCGCATCGAGGCGCATCACGGAGAATACGTCTACCGGCTCTATGAGTCGCATCATTACCAGTATATTCCCGATCTGCTGAAGGAATATCTCATTGTGGAATATCCCGCGTGAGCTGTGCGCATATCTTGAATGCGGGCGAAAGCCCGCAGGGAGGACCTTTTTTACATGTACTTGAAATCGTTGGAGCTGCAGGGCTTCAAATCATTCCCCGATAAGATCAGTCTCAGCTTTGATGAGGGCTTTACCGCCGTTGTCGGCCCGAACGGCAGCGGCAAAAGCAACATCGGCGATGCTGTGCGCTGGGTGCTCGGCGAGCAGTCCACCAAGGAGCTGCGCGGCAAAAGCATGGAGGACGTCATTTTCTCCGGCACCAAGACCCGCAAGCCGATGGGCTTTGCCGCCGTTACCCTGACGATCGACAACAGCGACCATGCGCTCTCCGACCCTGAACCGGAGGTTGCGGTCACCAGAAGGCTTTACCGCAGCGGCGACAGTGAATACCTCATCAACGGCAAGAATGTCCGCCTGAAGGATATCAATGAGCTGTTCATGGATACAGGCCTTGGGCGCGACGGCTATGCGATCATCGGACAGGGCAGGATTGCCGAGATTGTCGGTGCAAAATCGAATGAGCGGCGTGATATTTTCGAGGAGGCGGCGGGCGTTTCCAAGTTCCGCTACCGTAAGCAGGAGGCCGAACGCAGGCTCTCACAGGCGCAGGACAATCTGCTGCGGCTCTCCGATATCGCACAGGAGCTGGAGGGCAGACTCGGCCCGCTGAAGACACAGGCGGAAAAAGCAGAGAAATATCTTGTGCTTGCCAAGGAGCGCAGAACGCTGGAGGTATCCTTCTGGGTACACCGGCTCGGCGTGCTCAGTGCGCAGCTTCAGACACTTTCGGACAGCTATTTGCAGATCACGGCCGAATACGAAAATCTGCAAAGTGATTTGCAGCGTGAGGAGGAAAAGCTCTCCCTCGCGTTTCAGGATATGCAGCAGGCGACCGCCGATATTGAAACGCTGCAAAACAAGATTGTGGCATCTGAACAGGAAAATGCAGATGTTACGGCGAATATCGCGGTCTGCGAGAACGAGATTCAGCACAGCGGCGGCCGCATCACACTGCTCTCGTCGCAGCAGTCAGAGCTGAACGGCTCCGGCGGAGAGTGGGAGCAAAAGCTGAAGGAGCAGGACGAATATCTCGAAACGCTCGCAAAGCGGCAGGAGGATCTGACGCTGAAAATTCAGGCGGATCTGCAGGAACTTGATATTATCACCGCACAGAATCAGGCGCGGGATGCACAGATTGCGGAGCAGGACAGCGCCCTGCGGCAGATGGATTTGCAGCAGAATGAGGCCGATGTCCGTATTCAGGGCATGGAGCGGGAGCTCAGTGAGACCCGTGATACGCTTGCCCGTGCGGAGGCCGACAGCACCGGTGTTCAGGAGCGCCTCAAGGGGTATGCCGAGCAGGAACAGGCGCTGCAAAAGCAGATCGCCGGCATTCACGAAAAACAGAAGGAGCAGCAGAACCGTCTGGACGGCTGCCGGCAGCTCGCCGGACTCAGAGAGCAGAAATATCAGCAGCTCCTTGAAAAAATGAATCAGGTCACAAATGAATACAGCCAGACGCAGCAGCGGCAGCGCATTCTCCGTGACCTTGAGCAGAATATGGAGGGCTATGCCGGCAGCGTCCGGCAGATTCTGAAGGTCAGCGCGAACGGCAGAATCAGCGGCATACACGGAACCGTCGCACAGCGGGTGACAGCAGCACCGGAGTACAGCACTGCGATCGAAACGGCGCTCGGCGGCACACTGCAAAATGTGATTGTCGAGAGCGATGACACAGCCAAGCGCTGCATCCGCTATCTCAACGATGTGCGCGGCGGCAGAGCGACATTTCTTCCGCTGACGACGATCCGCGGCTATCGGCTGAAGGAGCAGCTCGGCGGGCTCGACGGCTTTGTCGCACTGGCCTGCGACCTCGTGACCTTTGATGAAAAATACCGCAATATTGTCGAAAGCCTGCTCGGTAAAATCGCGGTCGCGGAGGATATCGACGCGGCATCGCGCATTGCGAAGCAGTTTGGCTACCGCTTCCGCATCGTCACGCTCGACGGACAGGTTGTCAACGCCGGCGGCTCCTTTACGGGCGGCTCGGCATCGAGATCGGCGGGCGTCATCACCAGAATCCATGAGCTGGAGGAGCTTGGCAAAAAGCTCAAGGTACTGGAGCAGGAGCAGGAAACGCTGCGTAACGATACCGCGAAGCGCAAGGCCGAATGGGCCAAGCTGCTGACTGATATTGAGGGTGCGCAGGCATTGCTTCAGGAGCTTCAGCAGCAGGAAAATACCGTGCAGCAGCAGCTTGCCGCACTTCAGGCAAGAGCTAATTCCGATGCCGCATGGCAGGAAAACGAGGCGGATCAGCGGCGCCGTCTGGAGGAAAAGATCGCCCGGACGGAGGACAGCCTCAGCAGTGCGAAGCAGGCGAAGGCTGCGCTGGAGACACAGATCGGCACGGCGAGAAAAGCCCTGTACGCAAGCTCGGAGGAGCAGACGAAAATGCTCAGCGAGCAGAATGCGCTCACGCAGAGCATTGCCGACGAAAAGGTGAAGCAGGCAGAGCTCGCCAAGGATCTCGAAAGCGAGCGCCGCCGCCGGATTGCCATGGCGCAGTCCATGGAGCAGGCGGGCGACCGGCTTGCCGCACTCGCAGAGGATATCCGCAGAGAAAAGGAAAACATCACCGCACAGCAGCAGCGGATCGCAGCGCTGAAGCAGGGGCAGGAGGCCAGACGGCAGAGCATCAATGAGATGCAGTTGAAGATCGGACAGCTTCGCCGCGACCATGAGGAAAAGGAAAAGCATTCCCGCCTCATCCGGCAGGGCATGGACGCGCTGCGCGATGCGAGAGAGAAGCAGTCGGCGGAGCGTACCCGCGTTGAGGAGCGGCAGAATACCGTACAGCGTGAGATTGACGATCTGGTGTTCCGGCTTCAGGAATCCTATGAGCTGACCCGCACGGAGGCGGAGGCGCAGGCAGAGCCGGTCGAGAATGTCAGGGAGTGCGAGACAAGGCTGAATTCGGTCAAAGGAAAAATCCGAGCGCTGGGTTCAGTCAATGTCGCGGCGGTTGACGAGTACCGCGAGGTCTCTGAGCGGTATGCGGATATGAGCGCACAGCTTGCCGATATTGAGCAGGCGAAAAAAGAATTGGAGCAGCTCATCGAGCAGCTTACATCTGAGATGTGCGAGATCTTCCGCACCAGCTTTATCAAGATCAATCAGTATTTCGGCGAGATTTTTGTCGAGCTGTTCGGCGGCGGCAGCGCATCGCTTGAGCTGACCGACCCGGAAAATCTGCTGGAATCCGGCATTGAGATCAAGGTCGCGCCGCCCGGAAAGGTCATCAAAAATCTGATTTCCCTCTCCGGCGGTGAGCAGTCCTTTGTTGCAATCTGCATTTATTTTGCGATTCTGAAGCTTCGTCCGGCGCCGTTCTGCATTCTGGATGAGATCGACGCCGCGCTTGACGAGGTGAATGTCGCGAAATATGCGCAGTATCTCAAGCATTTCTTCGGACAGGTACAGTTTGTTGTTGTCACGCACCGGCGAATGGCAATGGATGCGGCGAATGTGCTGTACGGCGTGACCATGCAGGAGGACGGCGTGTCCAGACTGCTCCGCCTCGATCAGAACGGCGCCGCGATCACGGAATAAGCGGTATCCGCGCTGCATCGGAATCGGGATATTGATTCTGAATGCAGCCGCGTTTTCCCTTTTCATCATCATCTTCCCACGACGAGAGGAGATCAGATTATGGGCATATTTGCAAAAATCCGCGACGGATTGAAAAAAACGCGCAACAGCGTGATAAAGGGACTGCGCAAGCTGCTCGGTTCCTTTACGAAGATCGACGAGGAGCTTTTTGAGCAGCTCGAAGAAACCATGATTATGGGTGACATGGGCGCGGAGACTGCGATCGAGATTTGCGACAGGCTCCGTGACCGCGTGAAGGAGCGCGGCATCACCGACCCGAACGATATCATGGGACTGATTCAGGAGATCACCTCCGAAATGCTCGGCGAGGATGAGGAGCTGAATCTCTCCACGCAGCCCTCCGTGATTCTTGTCATCGGCGTGAACGGTGCGGGCAAAACGACCACGATCGGCAAGCTCTGCCACCAGTTCAAACAGGAGGGCAAGCGTGTCATCGTTGCCGCGGCGGATACCTTCCGTGCGGCCGCGATCGACCAGCTCGCCGTCTGGACGGACAGAGCCGGTGTCGAGCTGGTGCGCCATGCCGAGGGCAGCGACCCCGCAGCCGTTGTCTTTGACGGCATCACGGCCGCAAAGGCCAGACAGTGCGATGTACTGATCTGTGATACGGCCGGCCGCCTGCATAACAAGAAAAATCTCATGCAGGAGCTTGCAAAGATTAACCGCATCATCGACCGTGAGGCGGAAGGCTGTGCGAAGGAGTGCCTGCTTGTGCTCGATGCCACGACCGGACAGAATGCGGTCAATCAGGCAAGACTGTTTCAGGAGGTCGCGCCGATCACCGGCATTGTGCTGACAAAGCTCGACGGTACGGCCAAGGGCGGCATCGTTATTTCGATCAGGAATGAGCTCGGCATTCCCGTTAAGCTGATCGGTGTCGGCGAGGGAATTGACGACCTGCAAAAATTTGAGGCCAGGAGCTTTGTCGATGCGCTCTTTGACCGTGAGGCGGATTCTGAGGAAGCCGCACCTGCACAGACTGCGGAAACTGCGGAAGCAGCGGCGGAGCAGCCGGAATCTGCCGAGCCGGTTTATCCCGATGCACAGAGCTTTGCCGGCAATGCGGAGGCCGATATCTCCACCGAGGAGATTACGCCGGATGATGACATTGCGCTTGCGGCGGAGCAGTATGAGGATGTGCTGACTGTTCAGGCGGAGCCGGAAGCCGAAGCTGAGGCCGCACCGGAGCCTGTCAGTGAGCCGGTTTATGCGGAAGTGCCGCAGCCGGAGGAGAATGCTCTGCCCGATGCGGCAGATGCACCGGCCGAGCAGCCTGAAATGCCGGCGGAGGAGCCAGCTGCCGCAGATGAACTGCCTGCTGAGGAATCCGCAGAGCAGCCCGCAGAGCAGGAAGCAGAGGAGCCGAAAAAGCGCGGCCTTTTCGGATTCTTCCGCAGAAAGAAATAATGCACGGAGGCGCTGAGAATGAAGCTCATTCTTGCAACCAACAATCAGAACAAGCTGCGTGAGATTCGTGAGATTCTCGCAGATACGGAGATCGAGGTCATTTCCCAAAAGGAGGCCGGCATCTGGCTCGATGTGGATGAGACCGGAACGACCTTTGCGGAGAATGCAGCACTGAAGGCCGCAGCAATCTTTGATGAGGCAAAGCTGCACGGCCTGCACTGCTGGGTGCTGGCCGATGACAGCGGTCTTTCCGTCGATGCGCTGAACGGAGAGCCGGGTGTATATTCGCACCGCTGGGCGGGCGAAAACGCGACCGATGCTGACCGCTGCGCCAAGCTGCTTGATGCGATGAAGGATGTGCCGGACGGCAGGCGCGGCGCGCATTTCGCCTGTGTGATGTGCCTGATTTCCCCGGAGGGGGAGCAGCATCTCTTCACAGGCAAAGTTGAGGGCGAAATACTGCGGGAGGCCCGCGGCGAAAACGGCTTTGGCTATGATCCGGTGTTCGGGTATTGCGGCCGCAGCTTCGCGGAGGTTCCCGCAGAGGAGAAGAATGCCGTTTCGCACCGGCACAATGCGCTGGTGCAGGCGGCGGCAATGCTGCGGGAAACCGCAAAGTCACTTTGAAAGGAGAACGGCACGATGCTGACCAGTAAACAGCGCGCACAGCTTCGCGGCATGGCAAATCAGCTTGAGAGCATCCTCACCGTCGGCAAGGGCGGCATGAGCGGGCAGCTCACGAAGCAGGCAGCGGATGCGCTTCTGAAGCGCGAGCTCATCAAGGGGCATGTGCTTGAGACCTGCGAATATACGGCGAGAGAGGCGGCGGAGCTGCTCGCGGGCGAGACCGGCGCAGAGGTTGTCTGCGCGATCGGCAACCGCTTTGTGCTGTATAAGGCACACCCGAAAAAGCCGGTCATACAGCTTGTTGATGCGAAGAAGAAAAAATGAGCAGGCAGATCGGTTTGTTCGGCGGCAGCTTCAACCCGATTCACAACGGGCATCTGCATCTTGTAAGGGCAGTGAAGCGGGCGCTGAAGCTCGACGGTGTTGTACTGATGCCAGCGGGGGAGGCGCCGCATAAAAGCACGGCGGAATACGCGCCGGCGGAGCACCGGCTGGAGATATGCAGGCTGGCGGCGGAAAACTATCCGTGGATGACGGTTTCGGATTATGAGATCCGGAAAAACGGGAAAAGCTATACCGTAGAAACACTGCGCGCACTGCATGCGCAGCATCCCGATATTCACTGGACGCTGATGATCGGGAGCGATATGCTGCTGACCTTTGACAAATGGTACTGCTGGCAGGAGATTCTGTCTCTGGCGGATGTCTGTGCGGTCTCCCGCGAAAAGGGCGACCTGCCGGAGCTGACGGATAAGGCAAAGCAGCTCCGCGCGGCGGCACCGGGTGCGAACATTACGGTGCTGCGGACGGCGGCCTTTCCCGCATCCTCGACAGAAATTCGCGAAAAACTGCGGAGGGGTGCGGATTGCGCGGGTCTTCTGCCGGAAAATGCGCTGGACTATATCGCAGAAAAACATCTTTACCTGACAGAACAGGAGTGTGAAAACAGTGGGCAAGGCGGAGCAGAATGAGCAGGTGCGCACCCTGACTGCGCTGCTGAAGGCGCGGCTGTCCAAAAAACGGTTTATCCATTCGGTCAATGTGGCGAGAGCCTCCCATATGCTTGCGGAGCGCTGGGGAGCGGACGCAGCAAAGGCGTATCTCGCGGGGCTGCTGCACGATTGCTGTAAGGAGCTTCCGTATCCGGAGCAGGAGGCGCTCATGCGCAGCGGGCCGTTTCCGATCAGCGGAACCGAATGGCGCTGCAAGCCTGTCTGGCACGGCATTGCAGCAGCAGCCTATATGCACGCGGAGCTCGGCATCGAGGATGCGGAGGTGCTCAGTGCGGCCCGCTGGCATACGGTCGGTCATGCGAACATGACAAGGCTGGAGGAGATCGTCTATATGGCTGATCTGATTTCTGCGGACAGAACCTACCGGGATGTGGATAAATTCCGGAAAATGGCGCAGAATGATCTTGAGAAGGCGCTGCTTTCTGCATTTGAGTACGCGATCGAGAGCGTGCTGAAGAAGGGAACGCCGCTGCCGGTCTCGACTGTCGAGGCATATAACTATTATCTCGACCGCGCAGTGCAGAGAGCGGAGCAGAAAGCGAAAAAATAAGCAGGTACAAAATTCAGGATGTGCAAATGTAAAATCTCAGAATGAAGGAGAGATACAGAATGCACACCGGAATCCAAGGAATCAGACGGCACGGCACATGGCTGATGCTGGTTTGTGCGCTGCTGCTCAGTGCAGCGATCGTTCTGCACGGCCTGCGGCGCTGGCAGCCGTTTGCCGCCGCGCAGGAAGCGGCCTATTCCGGAACGCTGCCGGTTCTGACAGCAGCTTCTCCGGAGGAAAGCACCGCCGCGCAGCCGGCACAGACCGGAGCCGCAGCAGAAACAGCGGCTCCGCCGGCCGCTGATGACGGCGCAGCGCTCCGACAGCTCAGAGAGGGACAGTTTACCGTTTTGCTGCTGGGACTGGATGAGTCCCGCTCGAATACGGATGTCATCATGCTGCTGCTCTTTGACCTTGCAGGGCATGATATCCGGATCCTGCAAATTCCGAGAGACAGCTATGTTCCGCGCTATACCGATTTTGCGGCAGGCAAGATCAACAGCGTGTATTCCCGCGGAGATTCCGAAAAAACGCCGGTTCAGCGCACGGCAGACTGTGTTGCGCAAAGTCTGCTCATACCGATTGACCGCTGCGTCACGACCGGCTGCGGCGATATTGCGCGTATGGTCGATCTGATCGGCGGCGTGCAGGTCGAAATGCCGTATGAGATTGAATTCGAGGCGGGAAAGATCATACCGGCAGGGGCGCAGACGCTTTCCGGCGAGCAGGCTGAATGGCTCCTGCGCTACCGGCGCGGCTATGCCGAGGGCGATATCGGCAGGCTCAAGGCGCAGCGGATATTTCTGGCAGCGGCGGTGCAGCAGCTCTGCGGGCTCAGTAAGCTGAAGCTCATGCATTGCCTGTATGCGATCCGGCAGGAGAAGCTGCTGGTGTCGGACATGACCGCCGATGAAATGCGCGTGCTTGCGGATTTCACAAAGCAGACCGACCCCGCACAGATCACGATGCACCTGCTGCCGGGCGAGGGCTGTATGTTTACAGCGGCCGACGGCACGAATTATTCCGTCTGGAGCATTCATGCACAGGCCGCCGCAGACCTGCTCAATCAGTTTTTTCGCCCGCATGAACCGGAAATCGGCGTGCTGCCGGTCACGGAGCTTGCAGCCGGCAAAACCGTCAGCTATGACCGAGACAGTACCGATGTGCAGCGGATCAGCGAGGGCGATGCCTTTGACGGAAGATAGCATCCAACGAAAAATATTATGCAGCCGCAGCATTCCTGACAGGTTGAAAGGGATGCTGCGGCTGTTTGATTTGGAATGATTTTTTGAAATAATCTTGACAATACCTGTCATTTTGTGCTATACTAGTGATATATTGTAACCTCTGAACGTGAAAAAGAGAGTGGGTGTCACAAAATGAAAAAGCGACTGCTGATCGGTGTGATCGTCTGTGAAACAGAATCGCTCATGCAGCGCCGCCTCATCAAGGGCATGACGGCACAGGCCTTTTCCCTTGATATGGATCTTGCGATCTTTTCCTGTATCACCAACAATACTGAGCTGACTCCGCATCAGATATCTGAGTTCAACCTCTTTTCCTATATGAATCTTCCCTCCTTTGACGGTATTTTGTATCTGCGGGATTCCATTCACTGCATCGCGGAACGGGAGCGGCTCGATGCGCTCCTGACGGAGCAGAAGATTCCGGTTCTCGTTCTGGACGATAACACCAGCCCGTTTCCGTATCTGATGATGGATGACCGCAGCGGGTTCTGCGCGATTACCAACCACCTGATTCATGAGCACGGCCTGACTGATCTGTTCTGTCTGACCGGCGTCAAGGGACATTATACCGCCGAGCAGCGCGTGATGGGCTTCCGTGATGCAATGGAGGCCGCACACCTGACCGTGCCGGAGGATCATATCGTATACGGCGATTACTGGTACGACTCGGCGAAGAAGCTCGCCGGAGAATTCCTGAGCGGAAAACGCCCGATGCCGCAGGCCGTCGTCTGCGGAAATGACCCGATGGCGAAGGCGCTGTGCCATACGCTTATCAGCAACGGCGTCCGCATCCCGGAGGATATCATGGTTACGGGCTATGATGCCTCGCTGACCGAGACCCAGAGCATGATCGCCCTGACCAGCTATGTCCGCAAAAACTTCCGGCTCGGCGCACAGGGCGTCGCAAAGCTGTATCAGATGATGACCGGCGAAAGCTGCCTGCTGACACAGACCGAGCGGATTGAGGTCATCACGGGCGACAGCTGCACCTGCGGCGTCGATCTCGATTACCTGAAGCATCAGATCGCTGTCGAGGAGCGGCAGGAGGAATACCGTTCGCTGTTCCGGTCCAGCAATATGGGCATTCAGGTCACGCAGCATGAAACGCTCGATGCCTGCATGGAAGCAATCCGGAACAATGTCTATCTGATCCGCGAGTGCAGGGAATATTATCTCTGTCTCTGCGAGGACTGGGAGGGCGGCGGCGCACTGGAAACCCCGTCGGAATACCGCCGCGAGGGCTTCCCACAGCATATGCTGCTGAAGATCATGTACAATCAGCAGGAAAATTCGATCGTGACAAAGCCGTTTCCGTCTGCAAAAATGCTGCCGCGGCTTCAGGAGGAGCGGGAAAAGCCCGGTGCATTTTTCTTTTCGCCCCTGCATCATGACGACCGCTTTTTCGGCGTTTCTGTGCTGAGCTTCGGCGAACGGCTCGATACCTATGACCGCATCTACTGCGACTGGGTGCAGCATGTGAATACAGCGCTCGAATACGTGCGGATGCAGACCTACCTGAAGCGCTTTAACAACCGCATTTACCTTTCGTCAATCCGCGATGCGCTGACAGGACTGTATAATCAGACCGGCTATCATAAATTTGCACGGGAGTGCTTTGATGCAGCGAAAAATGAGCACAGACGGTTTCTGCTGCTGTTCGCGAGCTTTGATTCGCTGCGGCAGGTCAATGAGACCTACGGCCACTCCGAGGGAGACAGCGCCGTGACGGTGCTTGCAAATGCGATGAACAACAGCTGCACGACCTATGAGCGCTGTGCCCGCATTGAGGATGCGGATTTTGCGATTGTCGGCTATCAGGATTATGAGGAGGATGCCTGCCAGCGGATGATCTATGCGATCTCCGGCTATCTGGAGCACTATAATCAGAGCTCGCTGAAGCCGTATAAGATCACTGCGAGCTTCGGTCATTTCTGCGATTATATCTCGCCGGAAATGACGCTGGAGCAGGTGACGGAAAAGGCCGTGCAGGAGATTGAGGAGAGCCGTGCCTCGCGCCAGAGCGAAAAGGCCTCGCCCTATTACCGCGAATTCGTCAATCTGCGTGAGCGCATCTACAGCAATCCGCAGGAGGACTGGAGTATTGATTCAATGTGCCGCGACCTGATTCTGAGCCGCGGATATTTCCAGAAACTCTATACGCGCTGCTTCGGCATCAGCTTCACACAGGATGTCATCAACAGCCGCATTGAGCTTTCCAAGCGTCTGCTTTCCAGCACGGATTACAGCATCGCCTGCATTGCAGATCAGAGTGGCTACAGCAATTATGTGCATTTCATGCATCAGTTCAAGAAGATCGTCGGCATTACCCCGACGGAGTACCGCCGCCGCAAACGGCAGAGCGAGGAATAATTCTTCGCACGCGCAGATAAGCAGCAGTCCCGCATGGCAGGATTCACAAATCAGCCGTGCGGGATTTGTCATATCCGCACAAATACATGTGCATGGCGCGGGACAGCTTGACATTTTATATGATGATTGATATAATAATATCAGAAACCATGTGCCGGAAACGGCATTGTTCTGACAGAAAGGACTTGATGAAACATGAATCAGGCAGTGATATTGGCAGGCGGACAGGGTAAGCGCATGAAGGCACCGATTCCGAAGCCGATGTTCAGGGTGCTCGGCGAGCCGATGCTCGAATGGGTTTTGGGCGCGTGCGAGCAGGCGGAGATTCCGCGCATCTGTGTAGTCACGGGGTATGAGGCACAGCAGATCACCGACTATCTCGGCGATCGCTGTGAGACTGCATATCAGGCGGAACGCCTCGGAACCGGGCATGCCGTCATGCAGACGCTTCCGTTTCTGAAGCAGGATACAGACGGAAATACGCTGGTGCTCTGCGGCGATGCGCCGTTTATTGACAAGGATACCATTATCGGTGCGCTGGAGCGCCATATTGCGGAGCGCAATGCGGTGACGGTGATTACGGCGCGTGTGCCGCAGCCCTTCGGTTACGGTCGGATCCTGCGGACAGACAGCGGCATTGCAGGCATTATTGAGGAGAAGGATGCGACCGATGCGCAGCGTCAGATCAATGAGATCAATTCCGGCTGCTACTGGTTCCGCACGGGAAAGCTGATCGAGCTGCTCAGCAAGATCACCAATAACAATAAGCAGCAGGAGTACTACCTGACCGATACGGTTGCGATTGCACTGGATGAGGGGATGCGTGCAGGCGCGTTCTGCTCAGAGAATCCGGATGTTGTGCTCGGCGCGAATGACCGCAAGGGCCTGCTTGCCCTGAATACTGCGGCGCGGAATGCGGTGCTGAATTATCACATGGAGAACGGTGTCGGCTTTACCTGCACCGATGGTATTATTATTGAGCGCAGCGTGAAGATCGGCGCCGGCACGGAAATACTGCCGGGAACGATTCTGCGCGGCAAAACAGTTATCGGCGAGAACTGCGTGATCGGCCCGAATTGCGTGATCGAGAATACCGAGATCGGCGATAACGTGCGGCTGAATACCGTGCAGGCATATGAATCCCGCATTGATGCAGGCGTCAAAATAGGCCCGTATGTGCATATCCGCCCGAACAGCCATATTTGCAGCGGCGCGGCAATCGGCGACTTTGTGGAGATCAAGAACAGCGAGATCGGCTCCGGTACAATGATCGCGCATCTGGCATATATCGGCGACAGCGATGTCGGACGCAAGGTCAATATCGGCTGCGGCTGCGTGACCGTCAACTTTGACGGCGTGCGGAAGTCACGCTGCGAAATCGGAGACCATGCGTTTGTCGGCTGCAATACCAATCTGATCGCACCGGTGAAGCTCGGAAAGGACTGCTATACCGCAGCCGGCTCAACAATCACGACCGATATTCCCGATTATGCACTTGCCATTGACCGCGGCACGCTTGAGATCAAGGAGGGCTATACGCTGCGGAAATTTGCAAAAAAGAAGAAATAATACTGATAACCGGAGGAATTCGCAATGATGATTCATGTAACCGGACAGGATATCCGGAAACAGTTATCCGGAAGCTACGGCATGGGACTGTTCTGTGCATTGCTCGGACTGGCGATTCTGGGCTTCGGCGCATGGTTCTGCGGAACGAATATGGGCTGGAGCAATCTGCTTGCGGTGATTCTGCTGATTCTGTGCGGCGGCTGTGTGCTGCTCGCGCTCTGGATGCTCCTCAAAATGACGTCCGCCGGCAGCCACCGCGTGTTCAAAAAATACGGCTCGCCGGAATTCATCGCGGAATACATCAATTCCGGTGCGCAGAACCCGCTCTATCTCAGCAGCAGCGTGCAGCCAAATCTGCCTTTCGGGCTGCTGATTACGGAGAAGTTCATTGTTTCTGCACTGGAATATGCGGATTATCTGGAACTGAAGGATATCCGCACGGTTACGCCGACCTTTATTCCGGACAGACAGGTTCGGTATATCGGCGTGACGCCCGGTGCGATGCTCGGCGCAGCTATCGTGAATGCCGCGAATGATCGCATCCGGGCACGTCAGGTTCAGCCCGGCGACCGCTTCGATTATCTTGTCATCCGTGACGCAGACAACAACCGGCATCAGTACGCCGTCCGGCGGAGCGATATGGAGGAGGTCATCAATATCCTGCTGCATTATTCGCCGCAGATGACGATTCTTCAGCCGCAGTCGCTCTGATGCAGTTTTTACGATCATAGAATGTCTTGGCCGATGAAAAAGGAGGATTCGTATTATGGATGAAATACTGGCATTCCTGAAAGAAGCAGAGGTCTATTATCTTGCGACCGTGCAGGGCGATCAGCCGCGCGTCCGGCCGTTCGGAACAGCGGAGATTTTCGAGGGAAAGCTCTATATTCAGACAGGAAAGTCCAAGGAGGTTTCCCGGCAGCTTCAGGCAAATCCCAAGGCAGAGATCTGCGCGTTCAAAAACGGCGTCTGGCTGCGCATTGCCGGCGAGCTTGTCCGCGATGACCGCCGCGAGCCGAAGGTTCACATGCTTGAATGCTACCCGCAGCTCAAGGCCATGTATTCCGCCGATGACGACAATACCGAGGTGCTGTATTTCCGCAATGCACAGGCGATGTTCAGCTCCTTTACCGCTCCGCCCCGTACCGTTTCCTTTTAACGCGGAAAGCGGTGTCTCCGACGGATTGTAAATGAGGGCTCCGCCCCCAAACTCCCGCCAAAGAGATAGTATCTTTTTGATATAATGAGCCCCCGGTGCTGTTCATGTACCGGGGGCGTTTTTATGCTTGCAGATCAAGGAGTGCTTCGGCTCGTTCATGCAGCCTGAATTGGTTTTCGGGAGAAAGCTGCTGATAGATGTGCAGCAGCTCAGATTCGTTTTTTGTCAGCATTTGCAGGCTTTCCGGCTCTCTGCCCAGCAGATAGTCCACGCTGACTCCGCAGATTTCCGCGACGTCTGCGAGGTAATTGACCGGTGCTTTTGTTTCGCCGCGTTCATATCGGCTGACCTCCTGCTGCGAGATGCCGAGCTGTTCGGCGAGCTCTGCCTGCGAGCATTTTGCCTTGCGCGCCTTGACCAGATTCGGATACAGATAAAGGTGATTTTGCATAAATCCGATTTCTCCTTTTTGTCGATGTATACAAAATCATTTTACATCATAATTGATGTATTGACAAACAGCTAAAATGATGTTATAATCATATCATAAACATCAGATGTGATGTTATTCATCAAAAGGAGGGGTATACATGATTTTATTCTTCAAATGTGAGAATGGACATCAATTATCGGATGAAGAGCGTAAGGAGATAGTTAATAGAATTAAAGAAAAATATCCCGGATTGAAAAAAATAGATCCCAAATTGATTTCTGAACAGTTTTTTTTCTAAAGAGAAATGTCCAAGATGCGGCGCAGATTTGGTTTTGTATAATACCACTAAAAATATGGAACCTGCTAAAAAAGTATTGGCACAAACCAAGAACTCAAAATCAAAATTCAAGCGCTTTATGGCTGGGCTTGCTAATGCAATCATAAAATTAAACGAAAATATGGAAAAAAGGAACAATATACGTTGATTTATCATAAAATTAACATAGAAAGGAGGAGAGAACAAATCATACAAAACCTCAAAACTGTAAGACATAACTTAACAAATTAACTATGAAAGGATAACGAAAATGAGAAGAAAAGTCATACCTTGGTGCGGATTAACCGAGCCGGAACCTAGAGAGTGTAAGCACTGTCAATACTGGACGTCTGATGACGAGTATTGCTGCTATTGGGATATACATTCCGAAAATGAATGTCCGGAATGCAGAGGAAGCGGATTAGACGGCAGCGGTGGTCAATGCTGGCGATGCAATGGTACAGGTGAGATATAATTTTAGCCCCCGATACCTTCACGGTACCGGGGGCTGTTTTTGTACTATATCGGGATTCCAAAGGGACAATGTCCCTTTGGCGGGGTATGGGGCGGCGCCCCATGATCAATCCGTCGGAGACACCGCTTAACCCTGATAGTCAGCGCCGAGCTGGAGTGCCTTCATGTTGTTGTCGATCGTATGCGCACGCTTTGCGGGGGTATTCTTTTCGAGCGCCTTGCGGACGGTCTCGAAGGAGAAGATGCCGGTCTCATGCAGCAGCTTGCCGAGCAGCACGATATTCGCGCCCTTTGCGAGATTGTTCTCATCTGCGAGCTCTGTTGCGGGCACATAGAATGTGTCGATATCGGTGCGGTCGGTCTTCTGTGCGACCATGGAGCTGTCCACGAACGCCTTGCCGCCGGGCTTGACATTGCCCATAAATGCATCGAAGGACGGGCCGTTCAGGACGACGAGCAGATCCGGCTCAAGCACCTGCGGCGAGCCGATCGGCTCATCGGAGATACAAACCGAGCAGTTGCACTTGCCTCCGCGCATTTCCGGGCCGTAGCTGGGGAGCCATGAGATCTCCTTGCCCTCGAACAGTGCGCAGTATGCGAGCAGCTTTCCGGCAAACAGGATGCCCTGTCCGCCGAAGCCTGCGAGCAGAATTTCATAGGTCATTTTGTGCCACCTCCCATTGCGAGCTTGTCCGCATTTGCGACCTCGATTTCAACATCCTTGTATACGCCGAGCGGGTAATACGGGATGCAGTCCTTCTGGAGGCGCTCGATGCACTCCTTCGGAGTTAGGCCCCAGTTCGACGGGCAGGTAGACAGCACCTCAACGATCGAGAAGCCGTTGCCCTTCTGCTGGTTCTCAAATGCCTTGCGGATCATCTTTTTTGTTTCGCGGATATGCGGAACGGTATCGACAGCAGTACGCACAGCGAGCGCGGTGCCGTCCAGTGTTGCGAGCATTTCGCAGACATGGATCGGGTAGCCGGCCTTGCGCGGGTCTCTGCCGTAGGGGGAGGTCGTTGTCACCTGACCCGGCAGCGTGGTCGGGGCCATCTGACCGCCGGTCATGCCGTAGGTGCCGTTGTTGACGAACACGACAACGATGTTTTCGCCTCTGGTTGCGGCATGAACGGTCTCAGCGGTACCGATTGCGGCGAGGTCGCCGTCGCCCTGATAGGTAAAGACGTTCAGGTCCGGTCTTGCGCGCTTGACGCCGGTTGCAACGGCCGGCGCTCTGCCGTGCGGGGCCTCGATCATGTCGCAGTTGAAGTAGTTATAAGCAAAGACGGAGCAGCCGACCGGACATACGCCGACGGTTGTGCCCTCGATGCCCATTTCGTCGATGACTTCGGCGACGAGGCGGTGAATGATGCCGTGTGTGCAGCCTGCGCAGTAGTGCAGACGGACATCGCACAGTGCATGGGGTCTTTCAAATACAACAGCCATTACTGAGCACCTCCGTTCAGCTTTCTGAGTTCGTTCAGCACCTCATTCGGGGAGGGAACGACGCCGCCGGTTCTGCCAAAGAAGGAGACCGGGATCTTGCAGTCAAGAGCGAGCTTGACATCGTCGATCATCTGGCCCATGTTCATTTCGACAGAGAGCACAGCCTTGGCATTTTTGGTAGCCTCGACGAGCTGCTTCTTCGGGAACGGCCAGAGCGTGACCGGACGGAACAGACCGGCCTTGATGCCCTCAGCTCTTGCCTTGTTGACGGCGGACTTTGCGACGCGGGAGGTTGCGCCGAATGCGGTAATGACGATCTCGGCGTCATCGCAGAGGTAGGTTTCGGCCTCGGATTCATTTTCTTCGATGAGGGCATAGCGCTCATAGCGCTTTCTGACCTGTTCTTCGAGGTCGGCAGCTTCGATGTACAGCGAGTTGACGATATGGTGCTCACGCTTCATTTCGGTGCCGCATGCAGCCCACGAGGAGTTATCGGCCTGCGAAGCGGAGATCTCCGGGAACTCGACCGGCTCCATCATCTGACCGAGCAGACCGTCGGAGAGCAGCATAACCGGCATGCGGTACTTCTCAGCGAGATCAAATGCACGGACGACCATATTGACGACCTCCTGCACGGAATTCGGAGCGAGGATGATGAGGCGGAAGTCGCCGTGACCCAGACCCTTTGTAGCCTGCCAGTAGTCCTGCTGCGAGGGCTGAATGGAGCCCAGACCGGGGCCGCCGCGCTCGACATTGACGATGAGGCAGGGAACGTCGGAGCCTGCGATATAGGAGATGCCCTCAGACTTCAGCGAAATTCCGGGGGAGGAGGAGGAGGTCATGACACGGGTGCCGGTGCCGCCTGCGCCGAGAACCATGTTGATGGCAGCGACCTCAGACTCCGCCTGAAGGAACACGCCGCCGCGTTTTGGCATCTGCTTGGAGAGATATTCAGACAGCTCGGTCTGCGGGGTGATGGGGTAGCCGAAGAAACATTTGCAGCCAGCGCGGATTGCAGCTTCTGCGAGTGCTTCATTGCCCTTCATTAAAACTTTTTCCAATGAAAACTCATTCCTTTCTGATTATTTTTCGATTACGATGGCACAGTCCGGACACATCATAGCGCACATGGCACAGCCGATACATGCGCTTTCATCCGTACAGTAAGCCGTGAAAACGCCTTCTTTGTTGCGCTTTTCATGCTGGATCGCGACGATTTTCTTCGGACATGCTGTCGTGCAGAGCTCACAGCCCTTGCAGCGGTCGAAGATGACGCTCATCTTTGCCATAGATTTAACCATTCCTTTCTGTTCTGGAATTCAAGGCTTCTTTTCCGGTCCGGCGGGAGCCACCAAAGCCTTACCTGTCTATTATAGCATATTATTCGGAAAAGTGCAATGGGCGCAGAGAAAAAAATAGCCGGTTAGGTTTCATGGGAGGAAAAACCGGAGGCCGGCACTGCCGGCTTATAGCATATTTCTTTTGCTTTTTCAAGTGCGGAATCGTGTCTGTGCGGTTTTTTCTCATTTCCCGCGCATAAAACAAAGAGCCGCCCGCACCGGTTCGCTCTGTCCGGTGCGGGCGGGGGATTTAATAATAGATCGTCCAAGTGAAGGTAAATTCGTGACCGATATAGTCCTCTTTTCATTGTCTTGCCCTCCCTTTTTGCTCGAATTCCGGAATGACCACATGAGACCGGTCAATTTTTTCCCAGTTTTCCTCATCTTCCAGCATTTCCTCGATTGAATCGTAAGGATGCCCTGCGAGCTTCATAACATAATATTTCAAAATGAACTGCGCGTCTCTGGCATCAACAGGATCGGTTATAACGGTCTCAGTCCCCGGAATATTGCATCTGTGACCGTTTTCGTCAATATAGAAGTCAGCAACGGTCACTGAATAATCGTAATGATGAACAATATTCGCAAGGCGGTACTGTTCTTCCGTCACAAACTGAAGCGGATTAAAAGTGGCAACAGACTGAACATAGAGCTTCAGCGCAAGACTTGCATCCTTTGCCGTAATCTCCCCGTCCATGTCCACATCGCCGGGCTGGTAGGTCTGTTTTGTTTCCGGCGCGGCGGTTTCCTCCGCGAAAGCCGGTGCAGTGAGCGCACAGCAGCCAAGCACGGCCGCACTCAGAATGGCTAGAATCTTCTTTTTCATAAAAACTCCTCCTTGATGTTTTTCAGCCATGGGCACATTTTCGTGATGACCTCATCCATTGTCGTATTCTTCCCGGCAGTATGATCAACCGCATACCTTAAAATACAGGTTGCATCCCATATTGTTGGCCGCTGTCCCGACTGGTTTTCGAGGTGAATCACAACAGAGAGAGAAAGCTGCTGTTCAATCAGACGGCTTTCTTTATTTGCAAGCTGATCCACATAATCCTGAAGTGCCATTAACGCATCCTTCGCCGTAATCTCCCCGTCCATGTCCACATCGCCGGGCTGATAGGTCTGTTCTGTTTCCGGCGCGGCGGTTTCCTCCGCGAAAGCCGTTGCAGTGAGCGCACAGCAGCCCAGCACGGCCGCGCTCAGAATGGCTAGAATCTTCTTTTTCATAATAACTCCTCCTTATGCAGCACCATACGTTGTATTCGTAACCTCTTTTCATTTCTGCTTTTTATCCCACCAAGGACCATTTTTCAATTGTTCCGCCTGGTAGGGGAAAAACGAATCAAGCTGTTCCTGCGTCCAGCCGGCAAGCTTTCTGACACTGTACTGCAAGATCAACTGCGCATCGACTACATACACCTTCCCCGGTGTTTCCAGTCCAAGCACATGACTCAGCTCGATTTGCTCGTCAGTCATAAAGATGTCCGGATGTCCGGCAATCGTTCTAACATATCCTTTTAGTGTGCGCAGTGCATCCTTCGCCGTAATCTCCCCGTCCATGTCCACATCGCCGGGCTGGTAGGTCTGTTCTGTTTCCGGCGCGGCGGTTTCCTCCGCGAAAGCCGGTGCAGTGAGCGCACAGCAGCCCAGCACGGCCGCGCTCAGCATCGCAAGAATCTTTTTCATCATAATAAGCCCTCCTTTTGTGTTCTGAGAAGGCAGCCTTGCCTGCCCTCTGATTATAGTATAACACACTCCCCGCCAAATGGCAACGCGCAGACCGCACAAATTTCACCGGCATTTCCTGTGCAGAGTATCCATAAGCAGTGTGTGTCATGCAAGGCATGTCTTTTACTATATAAGTACCGTTTTGCGGGGAAATGTTACATCTTTCCGAAAGTTTCAGCGAACTCCACAAAATCCGGCCGCAGCGTTTGTATACTTTGCCTTTCTGAATCTGCCCTCTGTCTATAAGGACACCGATTCTGCCCCCATGCTGTCTGACTGTAATTTTTTCTGACCGCGTGTAATTTTTTTCTGACTGCGCCCATTGCGCTTTTCGTCATAATATGCTATAATATAGGTTGGATTATTGCGCACGGGCTGCCGTGAAGAAAGGATGTTCACCAAATGGCACAGTCAAAGCAGAACAGCATACAGATCAGAGAGGGCATCCGTGCGGTGCTGGAAACCTTTACGCATACGCCGAAGGCGCATGTCCGGAGCTTTGGCTGTCAGCTCAATTTCTGCGACGGCGAGAAATACAAGGGCATCCTGCACGATCTCGGCTATGAGCTGACCGATACGCCGGAGGAGGCCGATGTGATTTTATATAATGCATGCGCGGTGCGTGCGCATGCGGAGTCGCGGGTTATCGGACAGCTCGGCGCGCTGAAGCCGATCAAAGAGAAGAACCCGCGTCTGATCGTCGGGCTTTGCGGCTGCATGGCTGAGGAGGCGGAGGTGCGGGCGCTGCTGAAAAAGTCATATCCGTTTGTCAGGCTGGTGCTCGGCGCCGGTGCGATGGAGCGCCTGCCGGAAAGCCTGCTCGCGGTTTATCAGGGTCAGAAGCATTGTGAAGCACTGGAATTCGCCGGCCTGCCGGACGAATCGCTGCCGACGGTGCGTGACAGCAGCTTTCAGGCGAGCGTACCGGTCATGTACGGCTGCAACAACTTCTGCACCTACTGCATTGTGCCGTATGTGCGCGGCAGAGAGCGCAGCCGGCAGCCGGAGGCGATCGAGCAGGAGGTGCGCGGACTGGTCGGGCAGGGTGTCAAAGAGATTCTGCTGCTGGGACAGAACGTCAACTCTTACGGCAGAGGGTTGGAGCAGGAGATCAATTTTCCGGAGCTGCTGCGCCGGCTGGATGCGATCGAGGGGGATTATTTTATCCGCTTCATGAGCTCGCATCCCAAGGACGCGACGCCGGAGCTGATTGACACGATGCTGGAATCGAAGCATATCGAGCATCATCTGCATCTGCCGGTGCAGTGCGGCAGCAACCGTGTGCTGAAGGAGATGAACCGGAATTATACTGTTGAGAAATATCTGGAGCTGATCGACTACACCCGCGCCAAGGCACCGGATTTCGGTTTTTCCAGTGATCTGATTGTCGGCTTCCCGACCGAGACCGATGCAGATTTTGAAGGAACCATGAATATCATCGAGTATGTGAAATACGATAATCTGTATACATTCATTTACAGCCCGCGCAGCGGCACCAAGGCTGCTGAAATGCCGTTTGTCTCGACGCAGGAGCAGATTGCGGCGCGCATGAGCAGACTGCTGAAGCGGCAGCGGGAGATCTCCGAGGCGTTCAATGCGAGATTCCTGCATAAGACCGTGCGGTTTCTTGCGGAAAAACGAGACCCGGAGACCGGCCTGCTGCTGGGCAAAACCCGCGAGGGACTGGTGCTGGAAGCCGCCGGAACGCCGGAGGATATCGGACGGCTGCTGCATGTGAAGGTCACGGGCGTGAAAAACTGGGCACTGACGGGAGCGCTTCTGTGATCCCGCTGCAATATCAAAAAATATAAACGGAAAGTGAGGGGATCATTTATGAGCGATCAGGATATCGTAAAATCAATTACAGTCAAGGCATCGGAGGTATTGGAGCAGGCCTTCGGGCTGGAAGGAAAGCTCCCGGATGAGGAAGCACTCGGCGAGCTGCTCCGCACGAGAAAATTCGCGCCGCTGCGCGTAGCGGTAAACGAGCAGACTGATTTTCTTGCCGATGAAATGGAGGCGTTTCTGAAATTTGTCCGTGTCAACAGCATCAAATCCGTGCTGTACAGCTACCGGTATTATACGGAAAAGAATATAGATCAGGAATTCAGCCTTTCGGATGCGGAGAAAAAGTTTTTCTCGAAGCACATGGCCGAGCCGGAGATCATCTGTGATGAAAACGGTCAGCCGATGTATCCGGATTCGGTGCCGACAGGCCCCTATGAGGAATCGGATTTCGTGTATTACCTGAATTATATCAAGTATGTGAAGCTGGCGCTTGACCTGACGATGCCCAGAGAGCTTTGGCTTTATGCAGTGCATCAGGGCAAAACGGTTGCCTGTCACCTCACAGATGAATGGCTCACCCGGCTGACCCTCCCGAATGCACAGTATATCAAGGAGACCTGCGTCAATTTCCGCAATTACAGCGGCTACCGCGAGGGCGGCATTCAGTTTATCTTCGAGTATGATGTCTATTCCGGCAGCGATGAGGACGATGCGGCAGAAGCAGAGGCGCCGTCCGAACCGGCTGAGGAATAATACAGCATATATCATCACAAGCAAAAGGAGTAATCAAACCATGGCAGATCTGATGGAAATGGCAAAGCAGCTCGGAAAGGAGCTTCAGAAGGATGAACGCTATCTGGCGTTCCGGAAGGCAGAGGCTGAGAATGATAAGGACGAGACCCTGCAAAATCTGATCGGCGAATTCAATCTGAAGCGGCTCGATCTGGGCAATGAGGAGGACAAGGCAGAGCACGACGAGGCGCGCGTGAAGAAGCTCGGCGAGGAAGTGCGGGAGCTGTATTCGCAGATTATGGCGAACCCGAATATGGCGGCCTATCAGGGCGCACGGGCACAGTTCGAGCAGCTTCTCGACAGCATCAACCGCGTCATCGCGATCAGCGCGGCGGGACAGGACCCCGACACCTTCGATCCGGCTGCTTTCTCCGGCGGATGCAGCGGCGACTGCTCTGCCTGCGCGGGCTGCCACTGATATGAGCATCGAACTCGACCGCTCGAAGCTCTCCCCGATGATGCAGCAGTATCTTGCGGTCAAGGATGCTGCCGGGGATGCGATTGTATTTTTCCGGCTCGGCGATTTTTACGAGATGTTTTTTGACGATGCGATACTGGTCTCGAAGCTGCTGGAGCTGACCCTGACCGGACGCGACTGCGGTCTGCCGACCCGTGCGCCGATGTGCGGCGTACCGTATCATTCCGTTGAGCAGTATCTCAAGCGGCTTGTGAATCTCGGTTACCGCGTCGCGATCTGCGAACAGATGGAGGATCCGGCGCTTGCAAAGGGTCTGGTCGAGCGCGGGGTGATCCGCGTGGTGACGCCCGGTACGCTGATCGAATCCAGCATGCTGGATGAATCCAACTGCAATTATCTTGCGGCGGTATGGAGCGAGGAGGAAACGGTCGCGTTCTGTGCGGCGGATATCTCGACCGGTGCAGTGAATCTGCACAAGGCCGAGGGCAAATCCCGCACGGATGAGCTCATCAGCCTGCTTGACCGCTATCACCCCTCCGAGCTGCTCATCACCAAGGATTTTCTCGATTACAAGCCCGTCGCCGATTTCCTCAAAACACGCACACAGTGCATGGTCACGCTGCGCGACGATATCTGTTTTTCGCCGGAAAAGCAGCGGGAGACCGTGCTGAAGCAGTGTGCAGGGGATTCGTTTGCGGCGCTGGGCATTTCCGAAAACGGCGCAGACGCAAAGGTCATCTGCGGTCTGTTCCAGTATATCGCCGAAACGCAGCGTGCGCTGGTCGGGCGGTTTACCGAGATCACCGTTCACGGCAGGGACGGCGTCATGGGACTGGATTCCAGTGCCAGACGCAACCTGGAGCTGACCGAGACCCTGCGCTCGCATGAGAAAAAGGGCTCACTGCTCGGCGTGCTCGACAAGACCGAGACCTCGATGGGACGGCGCATGCTCCGCACATGGATGGAGCAGCCGCTGACGCAGCCTGTCCGCATTATGGACAGACTGAACGCGGTCGAGCTGCTGACGAAGAACAGCGTCGCGATGTCGGAGCTGCGCGGCCTGCTCGACAAGGTGTTCGATCTCGAACGCCTGATGTCAAGGGTCATGTTCAAGAAGGCGACCCCGCGCGATCTGAAATCGCTTTCGCAGACTGCATTGCAGCTGCCGGCAGTCAAGGAGCAGCTCAGGACGCTGACGCAGTCCAGACTGCTGACAAGGCTCGAAGGCGAGATCTCTCCGCTGAATGAAATATCCGATCTGATTGAGCGGGCGCTTGTCGATGAACCGCCTGTGCAGGTCAAGGACGGCGGCGTCATCCGGGACGGCTTTCATGCGGAGCTGGATTCCCTGCGCCATGCGATGAACCACGGCACAGACCTTATCGCAGAGATAGAAAACCGCGAGCGTGAGCGTACCGGCATCAAGAATCTCAAAACCGGCTATAACCGCGTGTTCGGCTATTATCTGGAGGTCTCCCGTTCTTATTACGAGCAGGTGCCGCAGGAGTGGATTCGCAAGCAGACGCTCACAAACTGTGAACGCTACATCACACAGGAGCTCCGCGATGCGGAGAATACGATCGTCGGCGCAAAGGACAAGGCGCTTGCACTTGAAAACGAGATTTTCACGGAGCTGCGGGATTTTGTTGCACAGCAGCTCAGAACCGTGCAGGAGACCGCTGCGGCGGTTGCGCAGGTCGATGTGCTCTGCGCATTTGCGCTGACGGCGCTCGAAAACGAATACTGCAAGCCGGAGATCGCCGTAGACGGCCGCATTGAGATTCATGACGGGCGGCATCCGGTTGTCGAGCAGATGCTCACCGATTCGGTCTTTGTGCCGAATGATGTGCTGCTTGACCAGAAGGCCAACCGCCTCGCGATCATCACCGGCCCGAATATGAGCGGCAAATCGACCTATATGCGGCAGACCGCGCTGATTGTGCTGATGGCACAGATGGGCTGCTTTGTGCCGGCCTCCTATGCGAAAATCTCCGTTGTCGATCAGATTTTCACGCGCGTCGGCGCATCGGATGACCTGACGGCGGGTGAATCGACGTTCATGGTCGAAATGCACGAGGTCTCGACGATTCTGAAACGGGCGACCGCGAACAGCCTTGTCATACTGGACGAGGTCGGACGCGGCACCTCAACCTTTGACGGCATCAGCATTGCGCGGGCGGTCGCGGAGTTCATCTCCGGAAAAAAGATCGGCTGCAAGACGCTGTTTGCAACGCATTATCACGAGCTGACGATGCTGGAGGGGCAGTGCGACGGCGTGCGGAATCTCAGCATCGCGGTCAAAAAGCACGGCGATACGATCCGGTTCCTGCGCAAGATTGTCGAGGGTGCGGCCGATGACAGCTACGGCATTGAGGTCGCGAAGCTCGCGGGTCTGCCCTCGCAGGTCACGAACCGCGCAAGGGCGCTGCTGACCGAAATGGAGGCGCAGTCAAAGGCGGAAAAGGAATCCTATGCGGCAAAGCTCGCGGCGGATGCGCAGGGGCAGATGAGTTTCTCTGCGGACGCAGACGCGCAGGTTATCGCAAGGCTCTCAAAGACGCATGTCGGCGAGCTTTCCGATGCGGAATGCCGGGAGCTGCTGCTTGATCTGACGGCAATGCTGCACTGATGCAGCGGTACGGAGTATATTTTTTATGACGAATCTGAACTGTCTGCTGGCCGGACTGTTCTGGCTGCTGGGGCCGCCGCTGACGGCGATTCTCTGGCACAAAAAAACCGGCGCACGGTTTTATCCGGCGATCATTGCATGTTTGGTCTGTCTGCCGGTATTCTTTCTTGGCGCCGCGATCCGAAGCTGCTTTGACAAAAGCGGCTGGGTCGGCTATTATATCCGGCAGGGCATGCTGTTCGGCATTTTAGAGGAGGGCGTGAAATATCTGATGCTGCGCTTTCATCTGACGTCCTATGACAGCAAAAAGGACGCCGTGACCTACGGCATCGGACACGCCGGCTTTGAGGCATTCGGCATCGGCATGAGCTGCATGGGGCTGATCGGTACGGGACGCGGTGCGCCGGATATGGCGGTTATGGCGCTGCTTTCGGTGACGGAGCATCTGGCGTCGTGCATCGCACTGACAGTGCTGATCTTCTGGGGCATCTGTACCGACAAGTGGAAATGGCTCCTGCCGGTCGTGATGCTGCTGCACGCAGCCGCAAATATGAGTCAGGGCATTTTCATTGAACCGGCGGCAAAGACGATCGGTTTTCTGCTGACGGCAGGTGAATGCTTTGCGGCATACCGCTGCTGGCGGAGCACAGCGCTCTGGGAGCCGGATGCGGCATGGGAAACCGAAATCAAAACAGACGAGTAAAATGAACGGAGGTGCAATATGCACAGAGCGTTTCTTGCATTTATTGTAACACTGCTGCTGAATGCCGCGATTTTCGGCGGTGCGGCAGCGTATTTCCGCGGCGGAAAACAGGACGATACAGACAGAAAGCCCTCGAACAGCCGCATCATCGGAGAAAAGAGCTGGCGGCTCAATGTCATATGCTTTCTTGTGCTGGACTGCATCTGCATGATGATAGCTGCGGCGCTGACCACGGGAATCGCCGCAATGGTCGTGCTGACGCCGCTGATCTGGGTGCTTTGCGGCTTTCTGGTGCTGCGGTTTATTGCACCGGCGCTGAATGCAAAGGTCAAGAGTGACCACTACCGGAAAAAATAAAGCAGGGAAAGAATCCGAAACAGAAAGATGAGGCGATCAAGTGCCTGAAATTCATGTGCTCCCGAAGGATATTGCCGAGCTGATTGCAGCGGGCGAGGTCATAGAGCGGCCGGCCTCCGTGCTGAAGGAGCTGACCGAAAATGCGATTGATGCAGGCGCAGGGCGCATCACAGCCGAGATCAAGCGCGGCGGTGTCCTGTATCTGCGCGTGACCGACGACGGCTGCGGCATTGCGCCCGATCAGGTGCGGACGGCATTTCTGCGCCATGCGACAAGCAAAATTCAAAAGGCGGAGGATCTCGATTCCATTTTTACGCTTGGCTTCCGCGGCGAAGCGCTGGCGTCGATCTGCGCCGTAGCGCGGACAGAGGTTCTGACGCGGCAGCCGGGCGCGGAGCTCGGCGTTCACTATGTGCTGGAGGGCGGCGAGGAGACTGCATATGAGCAGAGCGGCTGCCCGGAGGGTACGACCGTGATCGTCCGTGACCTGTTCTTCAATGTTCCGGTGCGTGCGGGCTTTCTCAAAAAGGATACCGCCGAGGGCAATGCTGCTGCGAATATTTTTCAGAAAATCGCGCTCTCGCATCCGGAGATCTCGTTCCGGCTCATCCGGGAGAATAAAACAGAGTTTGTCACGCCCGGCGACGGCAGGCTGTATTCGGCGATTCATGCGATCTTCGGCAAGGATTTTGCCCGCGACCTGCTGCCGGTTGAAAGCGCTGCGCAGCCGGAAAACGGCATCACCGTAGAAGGCTATATCATGAAGCCGCTCTATGCCCGTCCGAACCGTTCGCATCAGCTTTTCTTTGTCAACGGGCGCTCTGTGCGCTCGTTTACGCTGATGAATGCGGTTGAGGAGGCGTATAAGACGCTGATTATGACCGGCAAGTATCCGGCATGTGTGCTGCGGATTCAGGTCTCGCCGCGCATCGTCGATGTCAATATGCACCCGACAAAAGCAGAGGTGCGCTTTTCCGATGAGCGCCGCATCTATCAGGCGGTGTACACGGCGGTGCTGGGCGCACTGGAGCAGAATCATCTGGTATATGAATTCCGCATCCCGCAGAGTGAACCCGTGCAGCAGACATCTGCGCCCGCGCAGGCTCCCGCAGCATCATCCGCACCCGCTGCGCCGGCTGCATCCGCAGAGCCGGTGATGTCTGCGGCACAGGTACAGAAGGCGCGCATGCTCGCGCAGGTCTATACGCCGCAGAAGCCGAAGACTGACTGGTTTGCGCCGCTGCCGGGTCAGGACAGCAACACGCCGGCGCCGCTCTTTCAGAAGCCGGCAGCGCCGGAGCCTGTGCAGGAGGCCGCAGCGGAAACAAAACTGCCGGAGCCGTCCGCTTCCGCAGCATCCGGGGCATTGAAGGCCTTTCCCGCGCTGACTGCACAGCCGAAGGCCCCCGCGGCTCCGCCGCCCGTACCGGTACCGGCTGCATCCGCGCCCGCGGCATCATCAGAGCTTCCGGAGGAACCGGAAGCGCGCAATGCCGCGATTTCGGCGGTTCAGCGGGAGAAGATACAGGTGATCGGCGAGCTGTTTGACCTGTATGTGCTGGCACAGGCGGGCGAGCAGTTTGTGATGATTGACAAGCATGCCGCACACGAGCGCATTCTCTTTGAGCGCTTCCGGACAAGGGAATGCCGCGACCGTCAGACGCTTCTGACGCCGGTGCGCGTGCTGCTGACGGCAGATGAGGTGACGGCCCTGCAGGAGCAGGCCGAAGCACTTGAGGGCTGCGGTTTTTCGTTTGATTTCAGCGAAGCGCCGGTTGTACAGATGACGGGTGTGCCGCTTTCCTGCGCAGAGCTTGACCTCGATCAGATTGCGTCTGATCTTGCAGTGAACTGCGCCCGGAATCATTCACAGCCCGATCTGCATTTGCTGGACGATATGTTCCACGATCTCGCGTGCAAGGCGGCGATCAAGGCGGGAACCCGCAATACAAAAGAGGAATTGCAGTCGCTGGCTGTACAGGTCTGGACGAATGAGCAGATTCGTCACTGCCCGCACGGGCGGCCGGTGATGTTCCTGCTGTCAAAATATCAGATTGAAAAGCAGTTCAAGCGCATTCAGGACTGATGCAGGGAGGCTTTTATGTACGAACAGAAATTTGCAGAGGCATTCAGACCGATAGAAACACCGGAGCTGCTGATCCGGCATTTTCTGCCGTCGGACGGTCATGACCTTGCGGAGCTCCTGACTGACCCGAAGGTCGTTTATTACGAGCCGTATCCGGTATTTTCGCGGGAGGAGGCAATCGCGGAGGCAGAAAAGCTGGCAGAAAGCGACTGTCTCTTTGCGGTTGAGCTGAAGGCAGAGCGCAAGGTGATCGGAAAGCTGTATTTTCACCATGAGGGGCGGTGCGGCACATACGAGCTCGGCTATACGGTACACAGAGCCTATCAGGGCAGAGGCTTAGCGAAGGCTGCTGCGGCCGCACTGATCGGGTTTGCCTTTGAGAGCGGCTCGGTGCGGCGCATCATTGCCTATTCGGACGAAACAAACACCCGCTCATGGAATCTGCTGGAGCATCTTGGCTTCCGGCGCGAAGGCGAGCTGCGCAAATACAGCTATAAGCATCTTGATGAGGACGGCCAGCCGCTCTGGCAGAATATGCTGATTTATGCGATGCTTGCAGAGGATGCAGGAACGGAGGTACAGGCCGGATGACGGAACGCGAAAAGGCGGCTGCGGGTTATCTGTACGATGCCAATTATGACAAAGAGCTTGCGGAGCTGCGTGCAAAATGCATGAATCTCTGCTGGGATTACAATGCGCTGCGCCCGACTGACCGGGCGCAGCAGCAGGCGCTTCTGCATCAGATTCTCGGCGATATGGGCGAAAACTGCATTATTCTGGCACCGTTCCGCTGTGACTACGGTTATAACGTCACGGTCGGGAACAATTTTTTCGCGAATTATAACTGCATCATTCTGGACGGCGCAAAGGTCAGCTTCGGAAATGATGTGTTCATTGCGCCGAACTGCGTGTTTACGACTGCCGGCCATGCGATTGACGAGGCACAGCGGAACCGCGGTCTGGAGATCGCACTGCCGATCACGGTCGGGAACAGTGTATGGTTCGGGGCGAATGTGACCGTGCTGCCGGGCGTGACGATCGGGAACAATGTCATAATCGGCGCGGGCAGCGTTGTTACGAAGGATATCCCCTCGGGCGTGATCGCAGTCGGGAATCCCTGCCGCGTCCTGCGGCCGATCACCGGCGAGGACCGGCACCGCTATCCAGTCTGGGAGGAATAAGAATATGAAAACAAAATCGAAGAAAAAGAAGATCATTCTGTTCACGCTGCTTGCGGTTCTGCTTCTGCTGATCGCTGCCGCAGTCTGGTTTTTCCAGTTCACGCACAGCGGATACAAAATGACGGTGCCGTTCCGCCCGTCTTTTGAGGAGATCGAGGATAATGTGTATATCAACAAGGGCTATGCCGGCTCAGAGGAGGAAGTCCTCGAGCAGATTCTGTTGGCAAAGGGACGCGGTACCGCGTTTTTCGGCGAACTGCAGGGAACGGATGAGACCGTGTTTATTATCTGTGATGACAAAAAGCTGCTGAAAAAGCTTGGCAGCGAAAAAGATACGTCAACGCTTCTGTTTCCTGTTCGCAGGCATTATATCTGTATTTCGGACGAGTATCTGAATCAGGATATTGTATCGCATGAGCTGACGCATGCCGAACTGCATTCCCGCCTGAACGACAAGGCGCTCAGAAAGCTCCCGACATGGTTTGACGAGGGAATCGCAACGCAGAACGATTACCGCGAACAGTACAGCGCCGAGGAGTGGGAAAAGCAGACCGATCACGGAGCGAATGCCCTTGCCCCCGAAGATATGGACACCCCGGAGGAGTTCTATGCCGGCACTGCCGAGGACAAGCGGTTCCGCTATCTGAATGCAAAGCATCTGGTCAGCGAGTGGATGGCAGCACACGGGCAGGAGGGACTGATTGCGCTGATCGGCGCGCTGAACAGCGGGACGGATTTTGAGACAGCCTTCGGAGGGTGAAAAGGCATGCATATCAGAGCATACATACCGGACGATCTGCCGGAAATGTGCCGGATCTGGAATGAGGTTGTGGAGGCGGGCGATGCCTTTCCGCAGGAGGAATGCCTGACGGCCGAATCGGGCGCAGCATTCTTCGCAGCGCAGACCTATACGGCAGTTGCGGAGGAAGACGGACGCATTTACGGGCTTTACATTCTGCACCCGAACAATGTCGGGCGCTGCGGGCATATCTGCAATGCCAGCTATGCGGTCAGCAGTGAAAGCCGCGGAAAGCATATTGGGGAGCAGCTTGTGCTGGACTGTCTGGCACAGGGAAAGGCGCACGGCTTCCGTGTGCTGCAAGTCAATGCCGTTGTCGAGAGCAATATCCATGCGCGGCATCTGTATGAGCGCCTTGGCTTTGAACAGCTCGGAACGATCAAAGGCGGCTTCCGGATGAAGAACGGCGAATATGTCAATATCTGCCCGTATTACAAAACGCTGTAACGGGCAGTTGATTTTTCCGCATACCGCAGATGCGGAGGGGGAGGTGCAGCATGTCAGAGAAACCGCCTGTGATTGCGGTCGTCGGAGCAACCGCTTCGGGCAAGACCGCACTGGGTATTGAGATTGCACAGCATTATAACGGCGAGGTGATCTCGGCGGATTCCATGCAGCTCTACAAGGGGCTGGATATTGCGACCGCCAAGCCGACGCCGGAGGAGATGCAGGGCATCCCGCACCACCTCATCAGCGTGCTGGAGCCTGCACACGCCTGCTCCGTCGCGCAGTATACGGACATGGCGCGGGAGAAGATTGCGCAGGTGCAGAGCAGGGGAAAGCTGCCGGTCATTGTCGGCGGAACGGGTCTGTATCTGGATTCCCTGCTGGATAACATTCAGTTTCCGGATATTCCGGCGGATGCGGCACTGCGGGAGCGGCTTCAGAAGGAAGCAGAGATACGCGGCAATGCTGCCATGCGGGAGCGGCTGCGCGGCTGTGACCCCGAATCGGCGGAGCGCCTGCATGAGAATAATCTG
>JAFXZM010000030.1 GCA_017541275.1 Oscillospiraceae bacterium
ATTGGACGATCTATTATTAAATCCCCCGCCCGCACCGGACAGAGCGAACCGGTGCGGGCGTTTTCTGTCTCTGCGGCGAGGAGCGGCCAATCGGGGATTTATTGTTCAAATATCAGTCTGTACAAGAGCGGTACATATTATTTTGTAATGGGGGAAAGAAAACTCTTGTTTTCTCTCCCCCAAGCCCTTCTTTTCGCGATTTTTGAAAGAAAGCAAACGCCAGCAAAGCTGACGTACCAAAAACTTTTATTTGTCATCGCCGGTTACGTGCTGAAAATCCCCGATTGACCACTCCCTTTTCTCATACACCCATTGCACTTTTCGGTATAATATGTTATAATGGCAGTAATCATTCATCCGGCCTGATGCCGGAAAAAGGAGTGAACGGATTTGCATAAAGAATTTTTGATGGGCAATGCCGCAATCGCACGCGGTGCGCTGGACGCCGGCCTCAACCTTGTCTGCGGCTATCCCGGAACGCCCTCGACCGAGGTGCTCGAAACCGCCGCAAAGTTCAATGACGGCAGCATCTATGCGGAGTGGTCGGTCAACGAAAAGGCTGCGCTTGAGCTGGGAGCCGGTGCCGCCTACTGCGGTGCGCGCGCATTGGTGACGATGAAGCAGGTCGGGCTGAATGTCGCCTCCGACCCGCTCATGAGCCTCGCATATATCGGCGTCAAGGGCGGTATGGTCATTCTCGTCGCGGATGACCCCGGCCCGATCTCCTCCCAGACTGAGCAGGATACCCGCACCTTTGCCGCCTATTCCAAGCTGCCCTGCTTCGACCCGACCTCCGTGCAGGAGGCCTATGATATGATTGCGGATGCCTTTGCATTCTCCGAAAAATACCATACGCCGGTGCTGTTCCGCCCTACAACCCGCGTCTGCCACGGCTATGCCTCTGTGACGGTCAGAGATCCCGAGGAGCGCCTGACGAATACGCCGGAGGGCTTTGTCCGCGACCCGGCCAAGTGGGTGATCTTCCCGCGGCTTTCTTATCAGGCACATAAGAATATCGAGGCGCGGAATGTCACACTCGCAGCGGAGTTTTCCGCTTACCCGCACAATGTGTTCACGCCGGCCGCTGACGACTCCCGGAAGGGCATCGCGACACAGGGCATCAGCTACACCTATGTACAGGAGGCACTCGCCGGAAAGCCCGCCCCCGCACTGCTGAAGATCGCAACACCGTTCCCGTTCCCGGAGCAGCTTGCGCTCGAATTTCTGCGCAGCGTCGATGAGGTGCTGTGTATTGAAGAGCTTGACCCGGTTATCGAGCGCGAGCTGACCTACCTTTGCGGAAAGCATCATCTGCATGTTGACATCCGCGGCAAGCTGACGCACGATGTGCGCAATGCCGGCGAAAATACCTGCGCTTCTGCTGCGCATGATATTGCAGCATTTTTGGGGCAGGCACAGCCCGGCGCTGACTCGCCCGATGCCGCACAGCCTGCACTGCCTGTCCGGCCGCCGGTGCTCTGCGCGGGATGTCCCCACAGAGCGTCGTTCTATGCGGTCAAGCAGGCGATGAAGGGCAAAAAGGCAGTTTTCTGCGGCGATATCGGCTGTTATACGCTCGGCAATGCGATGCCGCTGGACATGGTCGATACCTGCCTGTGCATGGGCGCGGGCGTGAATATTACGCAGGGCATCGGCAAGATCGAGCCGGATACGGCCTGCTTTGCATTTGTCGGCGATTCGACGTTCTTTGCCTCGGCAATTACCGGCGCGGTGAATGCCGTGTACAATCAGGCAAATATGACGCTTGTGATCCTTGATAACTCGACCACGGCAATGACCGGCCATCAGCCGCACCCCGGCACCGGCAGAACGATGATGGGCGAGATCGTCGAAAAGATCAGCATTGAGGCGGTGCTGCACGGCGTCGGCGTGAAAACCGTCGAAACCGTCAACCCGCTGCATCTGAATGATGCGATCGAAACCGTGAAGCGCGTCGCGGCGGAGGACGGCGTCAAGGCGATCATTTTCAAGTCGCCCTGTGCGGTGCTGATCAAGCCTGATCAGCCTGCGGTCATTGACCCGGAGAAATGCACAAACTGCAAGCACTGCATCAGGCAGCTCGGATGTCCGGGCATTGTGGTGCAGGACGGCAAGGTGACGGTCGAGCAGGCGCTCTGCACGGGCTGCGGCCTGTGTGCGCAGGTCTGCCCGTTCCATGCGATCACGGCAGGAGGTGTGAACTGATGCAGACGAATATTCTGATCTGCGGCGTCGGCGGACAGGGCATTGTCCTGACCTCCAAGCTGATCGCTGCAACGGCTATGGCAAAGGATATGCCGGTCATGAGTGCCGAAACGATCGGCATGGCGCAGAAGGGCGGCAGTGTGTTCAGCTTCCTGCGCCTCGGCGATGACCTGCACTGCCCGATGTTCCCGGAAAAAACGGCCGATCTCATCATCGGCTTTGAGCCGGCGGAGGCTGTGCGCATGCTGCCATACCTGAAGGACGGCGGAAAGATCGTGCTGAACACGCACCCGATCATGCCGGTCACGGCGGCGCTCTCCGGCACAGATTATACCGGAAAAGAGATGATCGCCTATTTGCAGACAAAGGTGCAGTCGCTCGCAATGCTTGATGCGGATGCCGCATGCAAAGCGCTCGGCTCCCCGAAGGTTCTGAACATGATCATGCTCGGTGCGGCGATCCGGCAGAATGTGCTGCCGTTCACGGTTGAGGAGATCGAAGAAACGATGCGCAGAACGGTCAAGCCGCAGTTCGTTGAGATGAACAGCAAAGCACTGCGCTATGAATAATCTGACAGAATGTACATTTGACCGGCTCCCTCTGCACTGGCAGCGCATTTTTACGCTGGAATGGGAGTCTGTCTGCATGGGCAGCAAGGCGATCGCCGCGGTCATCGCCGATGCGGAGGGACATATTCTCTCTGAGGGGCGGAATCAGACCGGCGAGCGCAGCATCCCGAATCCCGCCGCCGCACATGCCGAGACAGAGGCAGTGCGGAATCTGGACGTCAGCCGATATCCCGACAGGCACAGCTATATTCTCTATGCGGGGCTTGAGCCCTGTGTGATGTGCATGGGCACGCTGGTCATGGGCGGCATCCGGCATGTGGAGATCGCTGCGCACGATCAGTTCGGCGGCGCGATGCATCTCATGCAGCACAGCGCGTTCATCCGCGCCAAACAGATCGAAGTCCGCTGGGCAGACCCGCTGCTCGGCGACATGCAGCGCGCATTTCAGACGGTCCGCGAGCTGCTCTGTAATACCGACAGCGAGAAGAAACAACGGATGCTGACAGACTTCGCAGTCTGCAACAAAACAGGTGTTGAGGCAGCATGCAAGCTCACAGACGGCGGCTTTTTCGCTGACAGACAGCCCGCCGGTTATTCCGTCAGCGAGGTATACGCCGCGCTGCTCCGAATCATGAACAGAAAGGAATGATCCCAAATGCAGATCAGCCAGGCACAGATCGAACTGGTCAACAGCCGCATTCAGGCGCTGCTGAGATCCAACAGTTTCTACGGTAAAAAGCTCGCACAGGCGGGCATTACCAAAATTCATACGCCGGAGGATTTCCTGCGGCTGCCCTTCTCCGAAAAGAGCGACCTGCGCGATGCGTACCCGCTCGGTCTGATGACCGCGCCGGAGGAGGAAATCGTCCGCATTCACTCGTCCTCCGGTACGACCGGCACGCCCGTTATCATCCCCTATACCCAGAAGGATGTCGATGACTGGGCGGTGATGTTTGCGCGGTGCTATGAGACCGCGGGCATCACGAATAAAGACCGCATTCAGATCACACCGGGCTACGGCCTCTGGACGGCCGGCATCGGCTTCCAGAACGGCTGCGAGAAGCTCGGCGCAATGGCGATCCCCATGGGGCCGGGCAATACCGAAAAGCAGCTTCAGATGATGCAGGACATGGGCAGCACAGTCATCTGCTCAACCTCCAGCTATGCGCTGCTGCTGACGGAGGAAATCGAAAAGCGCGGCCTCAAAGACAAAATCAAGCTGAAAAAGGGCGTGATCGGCTCGGAGCGCTGGAGCGATAAAATGCGGCAGCGCATCGCAGACGGCCTCGGCATCGAGCTGTATGATATCTACGGGCTGACGGAAATCTACGGCCCCGGCATCGGCATCAACTGCGAGCATAATACCGGCATGCACATCTGGGATGATTACCTCTATCTGGAAATTATCGACCCGCAGACCGGCGAGCCTGTCCCGGACGGCGAATTCGGCGAGATCGTCATTACCACGCTCGTGAAGGAGGGCACTCCGCTCATCCGCTACCGCACCCACGATCTTTCCCGCATCATTCCGGGCAAATGCCCCTGCGGACGCAGCTACCCGCGCATTGATGTGATTCAGGGCAGAACCGATGATATGATGAAAATTAAAGGCGTCAACGTGTTCCCCAAGCAGATCGAAGAGGTGCTCGCGAAGTTTGAGGAGATTTCCAGCGAATATCAGATCCGTATTTCGCACCTCGACGGAAAGGACACCATGCGCATTTATGTCGAGACAAACGGCCATGTCGATTTTGCCGACCTCAGCCGCCGTATCGCAGAGCAGGTCAAGAGCCGGATCGGCTTTACCCCGATTGTCAAGGTCGTTGAGATCGGCGTGCTGCCCCGGAGCACGAAAAAAACCGCCCGTGTCATCGACGAGCGGTATGACTGACAATATTTCTCCGCAGGGTTCCGGAACGGCACACAGGCCTCTCCGGAATCCTTGCGGAGCAGCAGCAATTCATTCATTCAGCGTTTCGACAGACCGCACGCGGTCTGTCGCTTTTTTTACGGTAATGATGCAGGTCGTCCCGATCGGCAGCATGCAGTCCCGCGGCGGCGCAAACACATATTTTCCGGTCTCCGGCTTGTGCGTCCGGCAGTTTTCGCGCGCCTGAAAGCGGTAGACATTCATCCCGTCTGCGTTGAATTCGTCACTGACAATCTCTCCGATCAGCCGAACCGGCGGCTTCATCAGCGAGATCAGAATGAATATGCCCACACCGCAGAGCAGCAGCGTAATCAGCATTGCCGGCAGGTGGTCGAGCAGCACCGGCCAGAGTGTATCCCATGTGACCGATTCACCTGTTTTCCGCAGAATCGCAAAAACCGTCAGCAGCGGCGCGGCTGTGAAGCCCAGTCCGAATGCCAGTGCGGCCGGCCAGCCTGCGGTGCCGGTCTCTGCTTTTTTTTCAATCTGATACAGCATAATTTCCTCCTGTATTGTTCATCTGAGTGTCTGTAGTGATACCGCGCCGTTCGTCCGCAGGCGCAGCAGCGTATTTTGTCCGGTTTCTCCGCCCGGATTCAGCCACACGCTGCACCGGTCGCCGGTACGGTTCCCTGCTCCGCCCCAGCGAATGACCGCATCTGCGGTATATCCGGCCGGATCCTCTGCGGGACAGGCCGTCACGGAAACATCGCCCCATGTGATTTGCAGCAGGCCGCTTTGCGCATCGGCAGTGCAGGTCAGGCGCTCTGCACGGAGCACGGCAGTCTGCGCTCCGGGAAACTCCGGTATCCGTCCGCAGACTGTTCCGGTATCTGCCCAGTCTCCGGTCAGCGGCAGGATGACCTGCCCGACGCTGACTGTGCCGAGCGCCGCCTGATAGGCAGCCGCTGTTTTCCCGCAGCAGAGCAGCGCATCAGCCTGTGTGATGCCGGCATCGGTGAGATAACGGTGTACAAACTGCGGGTTTCGGACATCGCCGCTCAGATCGGCAATCAGGGTATGTCCGTCTGCCGAGATCACCAGTACCGATTCCTGTCTGCGGCCGAGCACTGCGATTTGCAGCTCGTCCGCGCGGCGCTGCGATACATAAGCATTCACGCCCGCAGTCAGCACGGCACATGCCGCTGCGGCCGCTGCAAGACGCCGCGGAGATGCATGCAGCGCCAGCATCAGCAGCAGAAGCAGCCCGCTGATAAGAACGACCGCCCGTACCGTGTCGGAAAATGCGGTCAGGTGCGAATACGGCAGGTGCGCGGCCGATTCCGCAAGCAGCCGTGTCATACGGCAGAGAACGCCCCCGGCCGGCAGCAGAAATCCAAGCAGTCCGCCGCTCAGCAGCACGGCAAAGCCGATATACAGCGCCGCCGACGCAAACGGCAGAATCATCAGATTGCTGAACGGTGCGATCAGTGAGCTTTCGCCGCAGAGCAGAACCGATGCCGGAAAGACCGACAGCGAGACCGCACACAGCTCCAGCATTGCCGCACGCAGCCCCCTTTGGCCGGTCTGCTCCAGCAGATACGGTGCCGCAATGCCGATGCCGAATACACCCGATACCGACAGCCAGAAGCTCGCCGAGCCGATCACATACGGCGTCAGCAGCGTACAGGCCGGTACCGTAAGGCACAGCGCACGGAGCGTGTCACCGCGCCTGCCGAACAGCGGTGCGGCACGCACAATCAGAAGCATGCAGGCGGCGCGTGAAACGGATACGGACGAATCGACAAGCAGCATGAATACGGCAATCGCCGGGAGCAGCAGAAGAAACTGCACCTTTGCCGGAATTTGCAGCAGCCGGAACAGCCAGCCCAGCGCCATGCAGAACAATACCAGATGCATGCCGGATACTGCGGTGATATGACCGATGCCGGAGCGGTAAAGCGCTTCCTGCGTATTGTCCGTGAGCATGCTCTTATCGCCGAACAGCATTGCGCAAAGCAGTCCGGCGTCCTCCTGCGGCATGACGCACCGGATACGCTCTGTCATTTCAGCGCGAAAGCCCTGTACCGCTCTGCGCAGGGAAAAGCCCTTGTCTGCGTGAATACGCAGCACCTCGGCACGGTAAATGCGCAGATATTGCCCGCGTCCGGCCTGATAGGCTGCGGTATCATACCGGTAATCCGGCGCGATGCGCGTCAGCTCGGCCTTCAGTGTAACTGCATCGCCGGTTTTCAGCTCCGGCGCGGAAGCCTCCGCATACCAATCGACGTTCGCGGGAATCCCGCGGAGCTTTACGGAAAGCGTATAGCGGGCACGGTCATTTGCAAGCCGCTCTGCCTGCATGACCGTTCCGGTGCAGGTGACGGTCTGCCCGTCCATCGCACAGAGCGGCTGCCTGACCAGCACATCATAGGCTGTCCATGCCGCGAGGCCGAGGCTGATGCCGCAGAGCATGCAGAGCAGCGCGCCCCTGCGGCGCAGATACAGCAGCACAAGACCCGCGGCTGCCGCAAATGCAAGTCCCCATGCGGCATGATGCAGAAAGGCCGACAGCAGGCCTGCGATCCAGCTCAGCGCAAACCACTCTGCGCCGAAGATGCAGTCCGTACTGCCGGCCTTCACAGACGGCGCAGTCTCCGGACGCACCGCTTCAGTCGGTTTCACACACCCTGATCGGCAGACCAGCCCATCGTCTGACCCGCAAGCAGGTGGAAGTGGAGATGCGGAACGGTCTGTCCGGCATCCTCACCGCAGTTTGTGATGACGCGGAAGCCGCTTTCGAGCTTCTGCTCCTGCGCATATTTTGCGATTGCGGTGAAAATTTTTCCGACGATCTCCGCATTTTCCGCATTCACTGCCGATGCACCGGAAATATGCTGCTTCGGAATGAACAGCACATGCACAGGCGCGATCGGGTTGATGTCCTTGAATGCATAGACAAATTCGTCCTCATAGACCTTTGTGCTCGGTATTTCTCCGGCAATGATTTTGCAGAACAGGCAGTCCATAGTAAAATCCTCCTTTAATCAATTCTGTAAACGTCATCTATCACATTGTTTGAGACCATATTTTTCATGGCCCAGTAGTGTTCGCCGTCGCGCCATCCCTGATCGACCGACCCGCTGCCGCTTGTGACGACCCTTGCATCTGCGTAGATCTCGCGCAGCGTCCGGATCTCGTCCGCCGGAATCATGGTGTTATAGACCCAGAGCCGCTGCAAATGCGGCAGGTCACGCAGCGGTGCGGAATCCTTCACCGGATTGTAGCAGATGTTGAGATCCTCAAGCTCCTTCAGCTCCGCCAGCACGCTCATGTCCTCGATGTTGTTCGCAAACAGCTCCAGATAGCGCAGATGCGGGACATATTTCAGCGCGGAAATATCCGAAAGGCGGACGCCGCTGCCCGTCGGGGAGTAATTATCCACGAGAATCAGGATGCGCAGATTCGGCATGTATTGCAGGAAGCTCAGATCGGCGACAAAATGATGCCCCAGATCGAGCGCGACCATGTCACAGCAATACTTCAGATATTTGGTATCCGAATCGTAGAGCCGTGCCTGATACTGATTCCCCAGCAGCGCCGAGAAACCGACCGAATCCGTCGGGATCGTGTAGGTTTTGACCCTGATATCCCAGATAATGCGCACATCCGGATGTGCGTCCTGAAGCGCGGCATAGCCGTCGTTATCGAGGCCGCAGTTCTTCATCGTGATGCGTTTGAGGCCGGTCATCGCACTGAGAAAGCCGTCCATATCCAGCGCGGTCACATCCGTGCCGGAGATATCAAGCTCCTCCGTGTCGCTCATATATTCCATGCCGTCACAGAGCATGACCGGGACAGCCGGCGGAACGGTCGTTTCTGTTGTTGTTTCGGTGACTGTGCGTTCGGTCGGTACGGTCTGTGCCTCTGCCGTGACAGTCTCGACCGGATCCGGCATGCCCCTTGCGGCCTCGGCGATCTCCGGCGCACGCTTTTGGGACTGCGCAGCAGGTCTGCCGCAGAGATCCACGAGCATAAATGCGCCGAAAAACAGAATGCCGAAGAACAGCCCCGGGTGTTTGATCTTCATAACAATAGCGAACGGGTGCGCCGCTTATTGCAGCATGCTGCCTGCGATATCCTTCAGGCTTTCCAGTGCTGCACCGACCTTTGCGGCATCGCCGATGCCGCCCATTGCGTTATCGGGTCTGCCGCCGCCCTTGCCGCCGGTCGCTGCGGCAGCCTGCTGAATGATCTTTCCGGCATGTGCGCCCTTGGCGACTGCCGATTTCGAGCAGACGCAGTAGAGGTTGCCGCCGTTTCCGCTCACGCCTGCGAGCAGTGCGATGACATGCTCCTCCTTATCGCGAATCTGGTCGCCGAGCTTGCGGAGCGTATCCGGCTTGACGTCGGCGAGCTTTGCGGACACGATCTTGATGCCGTTCAGCTCCTCCGCGCCGGTAAAGAGACCGTCGAGCTGGCTGTTCGCGAGCTTCTGGTTGAGCTGCTCGGCCTCGCGGGTCTTTTCGCGCAGCTCATTGGCGATCGCCGCGCACTTTTCCGGCAGCTCCGCCGGATTGGCGAGCTTCAGTGCCTTTGCCGCATCAGCGAGCGTCTGCTCGGTCTGTTCGAGCAGCTTCAGCACATTCGCGCCGGTCACAAGCTCGATTCTGCGGACGCCTGCCGCAACGGAGCTTTCCGACACGATCCGGCACAGGCCGATCTGAGCGGTATTTGTCACATGCGTACCGCCGCAGAATTCGATCGAGCTGTCGCCTGCGGTCACAACGCGGACGACATCGCCGTACTTTTCACCGAACAGCGCCATTGCGCCGAGCTTCTTTGCTTCTTCAATCGGCATTTCCTGTGTTGTCACAGGCTGTGCCGCGAGGATTTCTCTGTTGATGATCTGCTCGACCTTTGCCAGCTCCTCTGCGGACACTGCGGAGAAGTGGGAGAAGTCGAAGCGGCAGCGGGCTGCGTCAACGAGCTGACCTGCCTGATGCACATGATCGCCCAGCACCGTGCGGAGCGCTGCCTGAAGCAGATGCGCCGAGGTGTGGTTGCGCATGACCGCGCTGCGGCGGTCGGTGTCGATCTTCGCCGTGACCGTGTCGCCGACCTTCAAAGTGCCGAGCTCCAGCGTGCCCATATGCAGGAAGCGGCCGTCGCCGTCCTTGCGGGTATCGGCGACCGCGAAGGTCACCTCTGCCTCGCCCTCTGCATAAACTGCGATCTCGCCGGTATCGCCGACCTGACCGCCGCTCTCTGCATAGAACGGGGTGCGGTCGAGCACGATGACGGCATTCTTGCCTTCTTCCAGCGTCTCAACAGACTGACCGTCGCTGAGAATTGCGAGCACCGCTGCATTTTCGGCATTGCTTGTATAGCCGGTAAATTCGGTCTTGGGCGTGCCCTTGGGCGCGGTCACATCGCCGCCCCATGAGGTCTTGACCTTCGATGCACGGTCGGCTCTTGCGCGCTGCTTCTGCTCCTCCATGCAGGCACGGAAGCCTTCCTCATCGACGGAAATGCCCTGTTCTGCTGCCATTTCAACCGTGAGGTCGATCGGGAAGCCGTAGGTATCGCTGAGGGTGAAGGCATCTTTGCCTGCGAGAACAGTCTTGCTTTCCTGCTTCAGCGCTGCGATCATGTCGTTCAGACGGTCGGTGCCGTTGTCGATTGTACGGGCGAAGCTCTCCTCCTCGTGACGGATGATGCGGATAATGAGCTCCTGCTTCTCCTTCAGCTCCGGATATGCACCGCAGTTTTCGCCGATGACTGTTTCCGCGACCTGATAGAGGAACGGCTCCTTGATGCCGAGCAGTCTGCCGTGGCGCGCCGCTCTGCGGAGCAGTCGCTTCAGGACATAGCCGCGGCCGTCGTTTGCCGGCGTGATGCCGTCGCCGACCATGAACACGGTCGAGCGGATATGGTCGGTGATAACGCGGAGCGAAACATCGCTCTTTTCGTCGGTATGATATGCAATATTTGCGATTTTGCAGATATGCTTCATGATATTCTGCACGGTATCGACCTCAAAGAGGTTGTCAACCCCCTGCATGACACAGGCAAGGCGCTCAAGTCCCATGCCGGTGTCGATGTTCTTGTTCTTCATTTCGGCGTAGTTGCCCTTGCCGTCGCTGTCGAACTGCGAGAACACGAGGTTCCAGATCTCGATGATGCGGTCGCAGTCGCTGGCCTGCTCGAAGCTCTCGAACGGGCCGTATGCCTCGCCGCGGTCGAAGTGGATCTCGGAGCAGGGTCCGCAGGGGCCGGAGCCGTGCTCCCAGAAGTTATCCGCCTTGCCCAGCCGGATGATCCGGTCGTGCGGAATGCCGATTTCCTTTTCCCAGATCTGCTCCGCCTCGTCATCGCTCTCGAAAATCGTGATCCAGAGGCGGTCTGCCGGAATCGCGAGCCTGCCGGTCAGGAATTCCCAAGCCCATGCGATTGCCTCGCGCTTGAAATAATCGCCGAAGGAGAAATTGCCCAGCATCTCGAAGAAGGTGCCG
>JAFXZM010000031.1 GCA_017541275.1 Oscillospiraceae bacterium
GTCCACCACGGCTGAGTCCACCACGACGAACTCGACCACGACTGAGTCCACCACGACGAACTCGACCACGACTGAGTCCACCACAACGAACTCGACCACGACTGAGTCTACCACGACGAACTCGACCACAACTGAGTCTACCACGACCGGTACAACGACCGGTACGACCAAGGTTGTGACCACTTACGAGATCGTCTTCGAGCCGCCTACACGTGTCAACTACTGGTCGCATGACGATCGGACGTTCAAGACCAGCGGCGGTCTGAAGGATATGGTTGCGAAGATCGTAGTTTCCAAGTACTACACCGATGAGAACGGCAATGTTGCAAAGCTTCCGTTCGAGGAGAAGGAACTTGAGGTCACCGCTTACACCAATCCGGATGAGTCTGAGGATTCTCCGATGGAGATCTGGAACAACGAGATCAGCGCAGCACTCGGCAAGACCGACTGGACCTATGAAGAGGCTCAGGGTGTGAAGCATGCAAACAAGTACAGACTGGATGCATACTACACCTACTCCGCTGACATCAACGATCCGGACTTCGACATCAATAACGGCGAGCCGCTGAAGCTCGGCGACTTCCCGATCTACATCGGCGTCAAGGGCGATTACAACCTTGATAACTATGTGGATGCAAAGGATGCACAGCTTACGCTGAAGTATTATGTTGACAAGCTGGCACTGAAGACTCCGTCTTTGAATGCAGATCCTGAGCTTGACGGTGAAGACGGACTGGTCTTCTTCCTGATCGATGTTTGCTATCGCGATGGCAAGACCGCTGATTCGCCGCTCGCAAATCCGAAGTCTGTAGATGCAAGAGATGCACAGACGATTCTGAAGTACTATGTCGATGCTCTCGCACTCAAGCAGAAGACTTGGACAGATGAAGTCGGCTACGACTACCTCGATTACTTCTACGGCGACGTGATCCAGTGATTCAAAAACGGGCAGGGTACTCGCTGCAAACGGGCAGTAAAATACTGCCCTGCCCGTTTTTAAGAAACAATGCGACAGCATTGAATAGATAAAGGAGTGTTTTCCAATGAGAACTTTGAAAAGGGTGGCAGCGATTGCTTGCAGTGCCACGGTCCTGGCTGCGGTAAGCCTGACGGCTTTTATTGCAAATGCACAGGAGACTGTCCCGATGTCCGAGCGGACCGATGAACTTGATGCATCAAAGGTTAATGTTGTTGCGGATCAGGTTTATGCTAAGCCCGGCGAAAAAATCAGCTATTCCATTAACGTCACAAACAATGAGGGCTTCGGCATTTCCGCGCTCGCACTTTATTACGATCCGCGTCTTGTTCCTGAACAGGGCGGAACGGAGAATGAACCGAACTTTGACGAGGGCGAAATCATTGAGATTCAGGGCGGCGGTACTCTGTATGAGTTCGCCAGCTTGAATAAGGCTGTGAGCGTTATCTCTGCCGGAACGATCGGTGAAAAGAATGCGGCAGTAAACAAGGAGGGTACATATATCACCTTCTACTTTACTGTCCCTTCGGACGCAAAACCCGGTGATGAGTTCCCAATGGATCTTCGGGTGACCGACTGGGAGACCGGATTATATGTTCCTTTGTCTTTTTCTGACGTAGACGGCTGGGTGAAGATTCAGGAAGAGTCTACGACCAGCTCGACGACGACCGAGTCCACCACGACCGAGTCCACGACGACCGAGTCCACGACGACCGAGTCCACGACGACCGAGTCCACGACGACTGAGTCCACGACGACCGAGTCCACGACGACCGAGTCCACCACGACCGAGTCCACGACGACTGAGTCCACAACGACCGAGTCCACGACAACCGAGTCCACGACGACTGAGTCCACCACGACCGAGTCCACGACGACTGAGTCCACCACGACCCAGTCCACGACAACCGAGTCCACGACGACTGAGTCCACCACGACCGGTTCTTCTACGACTGAGTCTACATCGACCTCGTCCGATACAACTTCTTCGACCGGTTCGACTGACACCCAGACGAGCCCGAAGACGGAAAATTCCGATAAGGATACCGGTACAAAGTCCAAGCCGACTGAAACCAATAAGAATCCGAATGTTGTACCGACCACGACCCAAGCGCCCGGTGCAAAAACAGGCGATGCAGGTGTCGGTGTGGCAGTCGCAGCTCTGCTGGCAGCAGCAGGTGCAGCAGTCGCTTCTGTTTCTAAGCGCAAAAATCACTGATCTGCGAAACTGAACCAAGCATAACGGAGAGACCCCGGTCTCTCCGTTTTCTTTTGCCGATGAAAAAAAAGACTTGTGTTTTTTTGCGCACTGTGGTATAATAAATACAGAAATTGAAACTGGAGGCAATTATGGCATCTATATGGAATCATCGAATCAGTTTATCGCTGTTCGGCGAAGCGGAAGGACCGGCAATCGGTGTCGTGCTGGACAATCTGCCGCCCGGCGAATATGTGGATATTGACGTGCTCGCGCGTTTCATGACCAGACGCACGCGCTCCCTTTTTTTGCCGGATGACCCGAATCATCAGCGTGAACAGATGGATTTTCCGCAGGTGCTTTCCGGCCTCATCAATAACCGGACAACCGGCTCCCCGCTCTGTGCATTTCTGAATAACCCGCGCGGGATACAGCCGCTTGATTATCAGGATTTGTCACATCTGGCGCGTCCGGGCGCTGCGGATTATACCGGCGCAATGCGGTACCGCGGGTTTGCGGATGTCCGGAGCGGCGGCCATCTGTCGGAACGCATGACGATCCCGCTCTGCTTTGCGGGAGCTGTCTGCCAGCAAATGCTGGAGCGCCGCGGCATTTATGTCGGTGCGCAGATTACATCGGTTCACAATATCAAGGATAAGCCGCTCTCCCAGACAAATGTCACCAAGGAAGAGCTGCTGACGATCCGGAACCGCCGTTTTCCGGTGAATGATCCCGCGAAGGGCAGAAAAATGCTCGCAGATATACAGAACGCAATGGCAGGCGGCGAAACACTCGGCGGAACAATTACATGCTATGCAGTGAATGTGCCTGCCGGCATCGGCTCACCGATCTTTGAGGGGCTGGAAAATTCGATTGCACAGCTTGTGTTCGGAGTACCGGGTGTGCGCGGACTGGAATTCGGAGCGGGATTCGATACCGCAAAGATGACAGGCAGTCAGTGCAATGACCCGTTCTATGTCGATGAGCGCGGCCATGTCAAGACGCAGACCAATCATCACGGCGGCATCCTCGGCGGCATTTCGTCCGGCATGCCGATCTGCTTCCGCGTCGCAGTCAAACCGACTGCCTCGATCGGAAAGCCGCAGGAAACCGTTGATTATTCCGCAATGACGAATGAGGTGCTTCAGAGCGCAGAGGTCTCGCATCCGTGCCTTGTGCCGGAGGCGGTTCCGTGCATCGAGGCGGCAATGTGCATTGCGCTGGTGTCTCATATGCTGGATTATCCGAATTTCGTCTGAACCGCCGTGAAGGGAGGTGCGCAGATGCCGCAGGACATGCTGCCGGAGGAAAAGCTGAGCGGTCAGCTCGCGTTTTTTCCGGAGATGGAATCCGAAGAACCCGCATCGTCCATGCAGGATATGCGCCCGATTCCGGTGCCCGCAGCCGAGCAGCTCGATCACTGGCATATCTGCATTCTGCTGAGCGATATCCTGCTGCGGTTCGAGGGCATACTTCCGGAGGACTGGCTGTACGGAATTGCAGTGACATCCGGGCACTTCAGCTATTTTGTATATATGGATGCAGTCGGCGCACTGCTGGAGCAGAATGCGGTGACACGGTGTCAGAAGGACGGCGTGAGCTGCCTGATGCTGACGCCCTCCGGGATGCAGAGCGTGAAGCATACACGGTATTATGTGCCGAAATTCTTTCGCGATACGGTGCATCTGACGGCGCTGCGGTATGTGGCGCGGCAAAAGGCACTGCGCGACCTGAAGATCGTTCTGGAGCCGGACGGCCGGGAATGGTCAATCAGCATCGCCTGCTTCGATCAGGGGCGGGAGATGATGAGCCTGCGGATTCATGCGCCGGCGCTGGAAAGTGCAGAGCTGCTGCGTGAGCGCATCCTGCGCAATCCGGCACGGTTTTTCGGAAAGCTGCTGGACCTTGCACTGACAAACGAGGAGGAACAGTACGATTTATCTGAGAATTAGCGCCAAGGGTCTTGCAATCGGCGCGGATTTATGATATAATAATTTTATGCTTTGAATCTGAATATAGAAAGGCGAATGAACATGAAAAAAAGCAACCATTTCCGGCTTCGGGCAGCGGCAGCAGCCGGCAGCGTGCTGACAGCCTGCTCCGCACTGGCACTGACCGCATTTGCAGAGGAGGCGGCGGGATCCTCGGAAACCGCAGAGCAGACCGGCTCACCGCTTCTGGCCATGCTGCTTCAGTTCTCCCCGTTCATCATTGCGCTCGTGCTGCTGTATCTGATTATGCTCCGACCGCAGCAGCGGAGAGAGAAGCAGGCACAGGCGATGCGGGAAAATGTCCGTGTCGGCGATGAAGTCTGCACGGCGGGCGGCATTATCGGAATCGTGCTGAAGGTCAATGACGATTCGGTTGTGCTGGAAACCGGCGGCGAGCGGAATAAAATCCGCATCAAGAAGTGGGCAATCCACGAAAACATCACACAGATGGAGGAGCAGGCGGCAGCCGACCGCGAGCGGAAAGCCGCGCGCAAGAACGGTATTGCAGCAGCTCCGGCTGAGGATACGCCGAAGAAAAAGAAGAAGACTGATGACTGAGCAAAAAGCCCGCACTGTCCTGATGTGCGGGCTTTTGTCTGTCAAAAGACAGGGAGAATGCAATGGATATCAAAAAAAGGCGGCATATGCTGTGCCTGACCGCGGCGGCGCTTCTGCTGATGACGGTCGGCTCGATGACATCGTTCCTGTTTCCGCTGCATACGGGCGTCGATCAGAACTGCTTTCTGACGGTCGCACGGGAATGGCTTTCCGGACGTCTGCCGTACCGTGATCTGTTTGAGCAGAAGGGGCCGCTGCTGTATCTGCTGCACATTCCGGCGGCGGCATTTCCGCAGGCACGGTTTCTGGGCGTGTATCTGGTGCAGGCGGCAGCATGGGTGCTGCTGCTTTCCGGCATGGAGCGGCTCGCAGGCATCCTGCGCCCGGCATATGAAATGCGCACGCGGTTTGCTGCCGCAGCATGGAGCGCGCTGGTCATCGTAACGGCGCGCTGCTACAGCCGGGGCGATAATGCAGAGGAATTCTGCCTTGTGCCAGTGATTTTCTCGCTCTGTGACCTGATGCAGACCGTGAAGGCGGAGCAGCCGGAGTTTTCCCGCCGGATGCTGCTGCGGAACGGAATATTCGCGGGGCTTGTGCTCTGGATCAAGTTTTCGATGCTTGGCTTTTTCATCGGCTGGTGTCTGGTGATCGGCGTGCTGCTCTGGCGGGAGCGCGGCTTCCTCACTGCACTGCGGGCGGGGCTGTGGTTCCTGGCCGGCATGGTGCTGACGGCACTGCCGTGGGTGATTTATTTCGGTCTGCACCACGCGCTGCATGACCTGATTGACGTCTATTTCATCTCAAATGCGACGCTGTACCCGCGCAGGATCACGCTGCTTGACCGGTTTCTGGATTTTTTCCGCAGCGACCTGTATAAGAATCCGGTCATGGTGCCGCTGATTCTGTTCGGTGCATGGTACTGCACACGGGGCACAAGGCTGCGGGAGCGGTCGGCGGTGTGGGTCACGATGATTCTGCTGTATGTGTTTGTGTTCATCGGCGGCGTGCGTTACCGGTATTATCTGCTGATTCTCGGTGCATTTGTGCCGTTCGGCATCATTGCCCTGTGCGATCTTCTTCGCAAATCCGTCTTTTCCCGGCATCAGAGCGCATGGCGTGCGGTGCGGCTTTGCATTTATCCGCTGCTGCTTGTGCTGACGGGCAACTGCCTGTATTTCATCGGCAGGCCGCGCAGTTATTATCCGCAGGAGCAGTTTGCGGAATACATGGAGCCGGGTGCGGTGCTGCTGAACTACGGCTTTCTGGACGGCGGATTCTTTCTGGTGAGCGGGACAGAGCCGCCGGACAGCCGGTATTTCTGTAAGGTGAATATCTATCGCGAGCAGCTTCCGGAGATGTACGAGGAGCAGGAGCGCATCATAGATGAGTGTTCGGCGGATTACGCGGTTATCCGGAAGGAAAAGGCAGAGCGATGGGCGGATAAATACAGCTATGCGCCGTTTTATGAGAATTACGAAATGATTGCCGAGGCGGAGGAGCCGCATGACGAATACTGTTATGCGCTGTACCGCCGGAAACAGAGCGGCTGATGCTCGGTGCAAAGAAAGTGGGCCTGAGAGGGGGGTGGTGTCCGCTCTCAGGCCCGTAGTAAAGGAAGTATTACAATAAGGAACAAGCAAAACAATTATTTATCGCGGATCGCGTCGATGGGCTTCTTCGCAGCAATGCGCCTGACAGGGAAGAAGCTCGCGAGCGCCGCGCCTGCTAAGCAGATCGCGAACAGCAGAAGAATCTGCCGGAACCCGAAATGCAGTACAGTCACCAGAATACCGGCCTCTGTCCGCAGTACACGGTTGATGACCGTCACCGCCGCGAAGCCCAGCACCGCAGAGAGCGTGAAATAAATCATCGCGATCACAAAGCTCTCTGAGAAGAAAATGCGGAACACATCGTTCGAGCGGGAGCCGATCGCACGGAGTATGCCGATCTCCTGCCGCTTATAGTGGATGCTGGTCGAGATGAAATTCGCCATGAGCAGAAGCGCAAAGACCGCAAAGCCGATGCCGACATACAGGAACACCTTTGCAAGCAGCTTCAGCGCATCGTGGAACGTATCCAGCTCGAAAACCGCCGGGTCATTCAGCTCATACCGCATCGTGACATCATCCCCGGTCCGGTAGCAGTGCGCGACCAGCCGCTCCGCGCTGCCGTAATCCTGCGGCATCGCGCCGACTGCGCTGTCATAAATGCAGTCCTCATCAATGATGAACCGCTCTATGTAATTCTCCGGCAGGATGCCCGTGGCATCATAGCTGCTGCCGGGCTTCACTACGCCCACGATCCGCATATCCGGATAGTTGTCGAAGCGGTACCGGTATTCCTTGGTATACTCGCCGACATTCAGCGTCCAGAGATCGGATCTGCCCTCAAGCACGAAGCACAGGTTTTCCTGTGTACAGGGCTCTGCGCCCCGTTTCATATCCTCCAGCATGCGGAGGCGCTTTTCATCCGCGGCGGCCGCTTCGCTGTTGCCCATGTCCAGACCGGACAGACTGATTACGACCTCATTGTCAGCCAGATGATCCTTTTTTCCGTCCAGCCAGATGATCTCGCTGTCCGGCACGCGGTCAAGCGTTGTGACATATTCCACCCAGCAGCCGCCCCAGATGTCTTCGTTACTGTAATCTAACGAGACATGTCCGTTCTCAGGAACCGGAAAAATCTTCGGTTCGGCGGCAGTCAGCTCCTGCAATTTGCCCGGGCCGACCATTGCACAGCCCGTAAGGCTGTAGTTTGCGGCGATCATGAATTCCTCTCTGAGCATGAAATTCAGTACCCGTTCGCTGTTTGACAGACGCTCGGTGTCTGTTTCGATTTTCTCATAGCGAGACATATCAAGTCCGGTGTCCACAATGCCGCTGACGGTATAATCCGTGCCCATGAGGCGGATTGTCTTGCCGACCAGCCCCGCAGGCGATGTGATCTTCTCATAGTTGACGCTGACCGGTGCAGCATCTTCATCAGGCGGTGCGAGGTAGCCGCAGGTCATGAACGTATTGGCCAGCACCGTGCTGACGGCAATCTCATTTTTCGAGCCGTCGGGATAAGTGCCCGCAGTCAGCCGGAACCGCATATCCTTTGCAGACTGCTCCGTCAACTCCGCAAATCCGCAGAAATGCTGAAGCAGTGTGGCTTTGCCGCCGCTGTTTTCGCTGTTCAGCGCGCCGACATCGTACTGACTGTCAAAGCGCAGGCTGCCGTTTCGCGGAACATACAGTCCGGTCGCAGAAAGTCCGGTGTCCGCAGAAAACTGTGCCAGCTCGGCCTCCGAAATACGCTGACCGTTCGCAGACCACCACGTATCATCGCCGCTGCTGAGCTTCACCGACTTATTCACCGAGAAAAACCCGACGCCGCTGTCAAGCAGCGAATCCGTGCATGCGCGGATATGATTGTACGAACTGAAGGTATCGACGAGCGAGAACATGGTAAACGCCGCAACGGAGAGCAAGATCGTCATAACGAGCCGGAAGCGCTTGTGCTTCAGACTGCTGCACCCGATCTTGAATGCGCTCTTCATCGGCAGACGCGATTTGATGAGGCTGAAGCCGGAGCCGTCCTGCTTCGGGATGCGGCTTTCGTCGGTATCCGCGAAGCGCTGTGAACGTCCGGGGAGTGTGAGCGAAGCACCGGAGCGGAGCTGATCGAGATATTCGTTGATGCGGATGCGGTCATCCTCCGTCAGGTGATAATCCGGCGGAATCTCAACGGTTGCCGCACGGAAGACAAGCTGCTTCTCCTGATCGTCCGCATCGTGATGCTGTGCCTCGACATCGCGGATGACCTTGCCGTCCGCGAGCTCAATGATGCGGTCTGCATACTGTTCCGCGTATTCGCGGTCATGCGATACAACGATGACGAGCTTTTCTGCGGAGAGCTTTTTCAGCGTGTCGAGCACCTGTCTGCCGGTATTGGAATCGAGCGCACCGGTCGGCTCATCGGCCATGATAATCTGCGGATTCTTGACGAGTGCGCGGGCAATCGCGACGCGCTGCTTCTGGCCGCCGGAGAGCTCATTGGGCTTCCGGTCGCCGAAGCCGGCGAGATCGACCGTTTGAAGAATCGCATTCAGCTCTGCATCGGAGGCGGTGCGGCCCTGAAGCTCCAGCGCCAGCGCGATGTTTGCGCCGACGGTGAACTCCTCCAGCACATTGTATTCCTGAAAGATGAATCCGACGTAGGTATTGCGGTAGCTGTCGAAGTGCTGCGGGCTGAAGTCCTTGGAGGACACGCCCTTGATGATGATTTCGCCGCTGTCATAGCGGTCGAGGCCGCCGAGCAGGTTGAGCATTGTGGATTTACCGCTGCCGGATTTACCGAGCAGAAAGACCATGCCGGTTTCCGGAAAGCGGAGCGAGACATGATCGACCGCCTGCACCGGGACGCCTTTTTTAGGCTTATACTGTTTGCAGAGTTCTTTTGTTTCCAGCATTTTGACTGCCCCCATTTCATTTCGGTGTTTTGTCTGAGCTTATTATAGCAAATAATAAATGAAGAAACAAGTAGCGGAACTATTAAGATTTCCTAAAGGTATCGCAATGAAATTGATGCCACAGAAAAATATGCGGGCGTATTGACATTTTCAGCGTGCTGTGCTATAATATGGTGCGATTTCCGCTCAAAAGGGGCCGGAAACCGGCATCTATTGCGCATTTCAGAAAGGTTTGAGGATTCATGCCGCGTGTACACGCGAAGGATATGACGCAGGGGAATGAAGCAAGGCTCATTCTCAGCTTTACACTCCCGCTGCTTGCAGGAAACCTGCTTCAGCAGCTTTACAACATTGCCGATACAGCGATTGTAGGCAAGGTGCTCGGCGATGATGCGCTGGCCGCCGTCGGTGCAACTGGCTCGGTAACATTTCTGTTCTCGACGCTCTGTCTCGGCCTCGCGACCGGTGCCGGCGTTATCATCTCGCAGTTTTTCGGCGCGGGCTTTTTGCAGCGGATGCGTTCTGCGATCTGGAATTCCGCAGCGGTCACGCTGTTTTTCGGCGTGCTGATCTCCGTGCTGGGCGCGGTGCTCTCCGAGCCGGTGCAGCGGCTGCTGCTGGATACGCCGGCAAATCTGCTTCCGATGTCCGTCAGTTATATGCGCATTGCATGCGGCGGCACGCTGGCCGTCGCGGCCTATAACTGGATCAATGCGGTGATGCGGGCGCTCGGCGATTCCAAAACGCCGCTGCTGTTTCTGGGCATTGCCAGTGTGCTGAATGTCGGGCTTGACCTGCTGTTTGTCATGGTGCTGCATACAGGCGTCGCGGGGGCTGCGCTGGCGACGGTGCTCTCGCAGCTTCTTTCGGCAGTGAGCTGTATCATCTACGCCTTTGTGCGGATGCCGGAGCTGCGCCTCTCCCGCGATGACCGCAGAATTGACCGCAGTATGATGCGGCTCTGCATCCGGACAGGCCTGCCGATTGCCGCGCAGAGCAGCATGATTTCAGTTTCCATGGTTGCCCTTCAGCGCGTTACCAACGGCTTCGGCGAAACGGTCATGACAGCATATACCGCCTCCATGCGGGTCGAGCAGTTTATTCAGCAGCCGTTTGCATCGCTCGGCGCGGCGCTCGCGACCTTCACCGGCCAGAACATCGGAGCAGCAAAGCCGGCGCGTGCCCGTCAGGGTCTCCGCGCAGGCCTGAAGCTGTCCACGCTGCTCGCGGCCGGCATGGCGGTGCTGTTCTGGTGCATCGGCGATCTGGTTATCCGCTGTTTTATTTCCGGTGCGGAATCTGTATCGCTGGGTTATTTTGCACTCCGCGTGACCTCGCTGTTTTATATTTTCCTTGGCTTTATTTATGTTGTGCGCGGCTTTCTGAACGGTGCCGGCGACACGGCATATGCCATGATGAACGGCATTGCAGAGGTTGTCTGCCGGGTCGGCGGAGCATTGGTGATGACAAGGCTGCTCGGCATCGGCTGCCGTGCAATCTGGTATACGACCGGCCTGACATGGCTGGTGACGGGCATTGTCGGTCTGCTGCGCTATCACGGCGGTGCATGGGAGAGCAAGGCGATCGGCGCAAAAACGCAGAAGGAGGGCTGTGACAGTGAGCATCCGCAGACAGCTTGAGGCAATCGCAGACGCGAAAAATGCCGGGTTTGTGGCGCGTCTTGTGCCGCAGTATGCGCCGGAGCAGGTGCTCGGCTGCCGCACGCCGCAGCTTCGCGCACTGGCAAAGTCGCTGGATCCGGAATCGGCGGAGGTGCAGGAATTTCTGCAAGCGCTTCCGCACACGCTGTTCGATGAAAACCAGCTTCATGCCTTTTTGATCTCGCGCATCCGCAGCTTTGACGCATGCCTTGCGGCGGTGCGGGCGTTTGTGCCGTATCTTGACAACTGGGCGACCTGCGATCAGCTTTTGCCGCCGGTATTCCGGAAGCAGGCAGAGCGGCTGCTGCCGGATATCCGGCAATGGCTGCGCTCCGATGCGGAATATACACTGCGTTATGCAATCGGGCTGCTGATGCAGCATTTTCTGGACGGCCGGTTTGATCCGGTCTATCCGGAATGGGTCTGTGCGGTGCAGTCGGAGGCATATTATGTGCGCATGGAGCAGGCATGGTATTTTGCGACCGCGCTGGCCAAGCAGCCGGAGGCAGCTCTGCCTTATCTGACGGCGCACCGGCTTCCGGACTGGGTCCACCGGAAAACCGTGCAGAAGGCGATCGAAAGCCGCCGTATTCCGGAGGATATGAAGGCAATGCTGCGGCAAATATGAAAAAAACGGCTCCCTCAGGTCTGCACCTGAAGGAGCCGTTCAAATTATCCCTGATTCTGCTCTGCAACGAGCTTGTCTGCGCCGTACATGATACGGAGCTTCGGCTTTTCGATCTTGCCGGTCGGATTGCGCGGAACATCCGCAAAGATAACCTTGCGCGGACGCTTATAGCGCGGGAGAGCCTCACAGAATTTGTTGAGCTCCTGTTCGGTGCAGGTGCAGTCCTCCTTGATCGAAACGATCGCGGCAGCGATTTCGCCCAGACGCTTATCCGGCAGCCCGATAACCGCAACGTCCTTGACCTTCGGATTCGAGCGAATGAAGTCCTCGATCTGAACAGGATAGAGATTCTCGCCGCCGGTGATGATCACGTCTTTTTTGCGGTCCACAAGGAACACAAAGCCGTCCTCATCCTCGCGTGCCATATCGCCGGTTTTGAGCCAGCCGTCATCGTCGAGCACCTGTCTGGTTGCTTCCTCATCGTGGTAATAGCAGGTCATGACGCCGGGGCCCTTGACGCAGAGCTCGCCGACCTCACCGCGCTGCACGGGGTCGCCGTTTTCGTCGATGATCTTGCTTTCCCAGCCGAAGCCCGCCTTGCCGATTGCACCGACCTTGTGGATATTTTCGACACCGAGATGCAGTGCGCCCGGCCCGATGGATTCGCTGAGGCCGTAATTCGTGTCATACTGCTGATTCGGGAAATATTTTTGCCAGCGTGCGATCAGGCTGGGCGGAACCGGCTGTGCGCCGATATGCATCAGACGCCACTGTGACAGCTCATAGTCACTGAGCGTGACCTTTCCGCTTTCGATCGCATCAAGAATATCCTGTGCCCACGGTACGAGCAGCCAGACGATCGTGCAGTGCTCCGAGGAAACCGCCTCCAGAATGACGGAGGGTGTGATGCCGTTCAGCAGGACAGCCTTGCCGCCGACCAGAAAGCTGCCGAACCAGTGCATTTTCGCGCCGGTGTGATAGAGCGGCGGAATGCAGAGAAAGACATCGTCACGGGTCTGGCTGTGATGTGCCTGCTCGACCTTGCACGCATGCATCAGGCTTTCGTGATTGTGGAGGATTGCCTTGGGGAAGCCGGTCGTGCCGGAGGAGAAGTAGATCGCAGCATCGTCCTGATCGGTCAAAATGACGGAGGGCGTATTGCTGGGACAGTTTGCGGTGAGCGTGTCATAGCTTTCCGCGAAGCCCGGGCAGCCCTGTCCGACATAAAGCAGCATTTTGTCATTGCCGATCGAATCGACAAGCTCCTCAACGCGCCCGATGAATTCGGGGCCGAAAACCAGCACGGAGATATCCGCAAGTCCGACGCAGTATTCGATCTCATCGGCAGCATAGCGGAAGTTGAGCGGCACGGCAAGTGCGCCGACCTTGAGTATACCGAAATAGATCGGCAGCCATTCGATGCAGTTCATGAGCAGAATGCCGACCTTATCGCCCTTTTTGACACCGCGGGAGATCAGGAAATGTGCAAAGCGGTTTGCTTTTTCGTTAAAGACCTTCCATGTGATCTCGCGGCGGTAGTAGTTGGGTCTGCGCGGCTCAATGAGCTCATATTCTTTCCATGTGACCCTGCGCGGCTCGATAATTGCGGGGTTCAGCTCGACCAGCGCGGTATCGTTGCCGTAAAGTGCGGCATTGCGTTCGAGAATATCAATAATTGGCATGGTATTGAAGTTCCTTTCTGTTTTGTCATCATTCTGCCGCACAAGGAAATGCGGCAAAAATGCGATACTATCATTTTAGCACAAAAAAGCGTTAAAGTCAATAGTTTCAAAAATAAATTCCGCTTTTTGGGGGCTGTTTCCGCATATTTGAAGGAACTTTGAAGAAACGCGGCGGGGGCGGGGAGCCCCCGCTGGCGATTTGCTAAAGCTACACATAGGCTCACTCTCCGCAGCAACCTTTCCTAGCGGCGCAGGAGTGCGCCGCAATTTACGTGTATACTCCCATGATCGGGAGCGTGCGCAAATCTGCGGCGATTTCGTGTTGCGATAACGGCAACAAAAGCAGTAAAAGCGCATAACGAAAAATCTGCGGA
>JAFXZM010000032.1 GCA_017541275.1 Oscillospiraceae bacterium
GTATAAAATATGCTGATACGTTCTTTTTATATTATATCGGGGTCTGGGGACAATGTCCCCAGCAGGGGTTTGGGGACGGAGTCCCCATTTTGAATCCATCGGAGATACTACTTTCTCGACAAACTGAGGATTCCGATTTCCGGGAGCCTCTTTGTCTGTCGATAAAGTGTCTCCGACGGATTTCTAATGGGGCTCTCGCTCGCTTCGCTATGAGTTTGCATCGCAAACTCACCCAAACCCCGCTTAAGGGCTACTAGCCCTTAAGAATCTCAATATATATCAAAATGATACTGGTTCGTCCTTTTTATATTATATCGGGGTCTGGGGACAATGTCCCCAGCAGGGGTTTGGGGACGGAGTCCCCATTTTGAATCCATTGGAGATACCGCCTTATAAATCTCCGGCCGGCGGCTTCCGCAGTGTGAAAAAACTTGACAATATGCTGCTTTCGTGGTATACTGTACAGTAGGGATACCGCACCGATATGCAGCATGTACCGCAAAAATACCGGTGATTCTTTGCCCGGAGCGCGTATCCTTTCGCAAGCCAAATTACAACTGAGAGGATTATTTTATTATGTGTGGAATTGTAGGATTTACAGGCAACAAACAGGCAGCGCCCGTTCTGCTGGACGGCCTGTCAAAGCTCGAATACCGCGGCTATGACTCTGCCGGCATCGCAGTGCGCGACGGCGACAAGGATACCGAGATCATCAAGGAAAAGGGAAAGCTCAAGGTTCTGGCCGAAATGACCGATTACGGCAAGGCCGTCAAGGGTACCTGCGGCATCGGCCATACCCGCTGGGCAACGCACGGCGAGCCCTCGGCAGTCAATGCACATCCCCATGCCTCCGATGACTATAACGTCATCGCCGTCCATAACGGCATCATCGAAAACTATCAGGAGCTCCGTGAGAAGCTCATCAAAAAAGGCTATTCCTTCAAATCGCAGACGGACACTGAGGTCGCAGTCAAGCTGATCGACTACTACTGCAAGAAGTATTCCGGCCTGCCCGTTGAGTCGATCGCGCGCGCAATGGTTCGTATCCGCGGCTCCTATGCGCTCTGCGTCATGTTCAAGGATTATCCGGGCGAAATTTACTGCGCCCGCAAGGACAGCCCCATGATTATCGGCATCGCCGACGGCTGCTCCTATGTCGCCTCCGATGTTCCCGCGATTCTCAAATATACGCGGAATGTCTACTACATCGGCAATATGGAAATCGCCAAGCTGGAGCAGGGGAATGTCACATTCTTCACCATTGACAGCGAGGAGATCGAAAAGCCGCTGACTGAGATCAAATGGGATGCGGAATCTGCCGAAAAGGGCGGCTTTGAGCACTTTATGCTCAAGGAAATCTATGAGCAGCCCAAGGTGATTCGCGATACGATCAATTCCGTTGTCAAGGACGGTCAGGTGCATTTCGACAGCGTCAGCCTCACGGACGAGGAAATGCAGGCGATTGAGCAGGTGTATATCGTTGCATGCGGCTCCGCCTATCATGTCGGCATGGCGCTGCAATATGTCATCGAGGAGCTGACCTCCCTGCAGGTTCGTGTGGAGCTTGCCTCGGAATTCCGCTACAGAAAAATGACCCTGAACAAAAAGAGCCTTGTCATCGTCATCAGCCAGTCCGGCGAAACTGCCGATACGCTGGCAGCGCTGCGTGAGGCAAAGGATCAGGGCATCAAGACACTCGGCATCGTCAATGTCGTCGGCTCGTCGATTGCGCGTGAGGCGGATAACGTGTTCTATACGCTGGCAGGCCCGGAGATTTCCGTCGCGACCACCAAGGCATATAGCTGTCAGCTTGCAGCAGGGTATCTGCTGGCATTGCAGTTTGCAAAGGCGCGCGGTGAGATTGAGGAGGCACGCTATCAGGAGCTTCTGAAGTCGATCTATTCAATCCCGGATAAGGTCGAGCGGATTCTGGAGGACAAGGAGCGCCTGCAATGGTACTCCGCGAAGCTCATCAATGTCGGCGATGCGTTCTTCATCGGCCGCGGCATCGACTACGCGATCGGCATGGAGGGCAGCCTGAAGCTCAAGGAGATCAGCTACATCCACTCCGAGGCATACGCAGCCGGCGAGCTGAAGCACGGCCCGATCAGCCTGATCGAGAACGGCACAATCGTCATCAGCGTGGTCACGCAGTCCGGGCTGATTGAGAAAACCGTCAGCAATATGGTCGAGGTCAAGAGCCGCGGCGCAAAGGTCATGGCCGTGACGACAGCGGGCAATTATTTCCTCGAAGATACGGCAGAATTCGTCTGCTATGTGCCGAAGATCGAGCCGATGTTCGCGGGCAGCCTTTCGGTCATCCCGCTTCAGATTCTGAGCTATTATGTCTCGATCGGCAAGGGCTTCGATGTCGATAAGCCGCGCAATCTGGCAAAATCCGTGACAGTGGAGTAAAAATATGCTTGATACAATCAGAAAGATCGGCGCGGCATTCCGGCTGCCGGGAGAGGCGACCGCCTGCGATACGATCACAAACGGCAACATCAATGCGACCTGCCGCGTCACCTACCGCAATCCCGACGGCAGCACAAAGCAGTATATCTTCCAGCGGGTCAATACGGCAGTGTTCAGCGACCCGGTGAAGATCATGCAGAATATCGACCGCGTGACTTCGTATATCCGCGAGAAATATCCGGAGGAGCCTACGCTGCATTTTCATCACACGGCGGACGGCAAAAACTACGTATTTTCGGATGAAAACGCATTCTGGCGCGTGATGAACTGCGTCGATGCGGTCACATTCGATACCTGTGACGATCTCTCTGTCATCGAAGCAACCGGAAAGGCGTTCGGGCATTTTCAGAATCAGCTTGCGGACTTCGACGGCTCGCAGCTCTATGAAACGATACCGGATTTCCATAATACGAAAAAGCGCCTTGATACGCTGTTTTCACATGCGGAGCAGGATCCCTGCGGCCGTGTCGCAGAGGTGCAGGAGGAGCTCGGATTCATCGCCACGGTGCGGGAGGAGGCCGGCGCACTGTCTGTCCGCTATGCAAGCGGCGAATTCCCGGTGCGCGTCACGCACAATGACACGAAATCGAACAACGTGCTTTTTGACCGCGAGACCAGGCGGCCGATCGTCGTGATCGACCTCGACACGGTCATGCCGGGCATGGCGATGTACGATTTCGCGGACGCGGTGCGGTTCATCGCGAACACCGCCGCGGAGGATGAACCCGACCTGAGCCGCGTGTCGTTTGACACGGAGAAATTCCGCGCGTTTTGCAGAGGCTTTCTCGGCGAGGTCGGCAGCCGCCTGACGCAGCCGGAGCTTGACAGTCTGGTGCAGGCGTCGTTCTCGATTACGGTTGAGCTTGCGTCGCGGTTTCTGGATGACTACATCACCGGCGACAAGTATTTCAAGGTCAACTATCCCGCGCACAATCTCGTGCGGACGCGCTGCCAGCTTGCGCTCGCGAAGGATATCCTCGCAAAGCGCGCCGAGCTGGAGCAGATCGTCCGGGAGGCGAAGTAACGAAAAAAACCGCTCTCTGTATTCAGAGGGCGGTTTGCGTTTTTGTTTTTTGTTTACGGCGTAATGCCGAGCTTTTCAAGCGCGAAGTCAAGCGCACTTTCTGCCGACCATGCGCCGGCATGCGCATTGTAATCCGGAACGCCGATCTTGATCGGATTGGTGCCGGGGTAACTTTTCAGCATGACGCCGACCGCCGGAACATCGTCGTTCTCAATGTAAAATGCAGCTTCTTCGAGCTTTGGCGCATCGGTGAAATAATTGTATACCTTCGCAAGAAATAACTGTTTCAGATCAGCTGCACTGTGCAGATCGAAACCGGCATCATTTGCGCTGACACCCTTTGCTGCTTCAATCTCGTCTTTGGTCGCAGTAATGATTCCGTCAAGCGTGCGGGGCGGCAGGTCATACGCCATAATCTCAATATTCGCAATCTGCGCGCCGCTTCTCATATTCTTGGCAGCGGCATTAGCAGAGGTTAGTCTTGATTTGTTGATATAGCCCATCAGCGCAGGCACGAGGATTGCTGCAAGGATGCCGATAATTGCGATGACGACTATCAGCTCAATCAAAGTGAACCCATTTTTTTTCTTCATCTGTTTCACCCTCTCTAAAATGAAACCGGACAAATCGTGTTGTCATTCAAAAACTCAAATCTCTGCTGCTTTGATTAAGATATCTAGTAAGAAAGCCCCCAAAAATGGGGGCTTTCTATCATCAGAACTCAGTCTGACTTGCTTTCTTTTCAGAAGTGATTAGCCAGCAGCATAGGAAAGAGCCTGAGTGATGGTCTTGTTGCTCTCGTAGGTATCAACAGTCATCTGCTTCGGATGAGAACCCGAGTAGCCGGACTTATCAACAACAGCAGCAGCAGTGCAGACGCCGTTACCGTTAACAGTGATCATTGCTGCAGACAGCTTGGTGATATCGGTGAAGTAGTTGTAAACTCTGTACTTCAGAACATCAGCATCAGCTGCAGTAGCTGCCGGAGCTGCCAGAGCAGTGGATGTGTAAACATCAATGTCACCAGCCAGAGAAGCAACTTCTCTGTCCTCAGCGTTCATGTCGGTCAGAGCAGCCTGAGCGCCGGTGTAGATCTGCTTTGCAGCACCGTTCGCGGAAGTGATCTTGGACTTCTTAACATAGCCCATCATAGCCGGAACCAGGATAGCAGCCAGAACGCCGATGATCGCGATAACAACGATCAGCTCAATCAGAGTAAAACCTTTCTTTTTCATGATAAAAAACCTCCTCAAAAGTTGTAGCAGTTTCACTGCTTAAAGATCGGATTTGCAGCCTCCGCAGACGTCATACGGAGGATTTGCTTTCCATGGTCTTAGTATAGCACATCCAAACGGAAATGTCAAGTCTTTTCCGCAATTTTACGAGAATGTGAACAAACTTTTACGAAACCCGATTTTTTTGCCGTTTTTTTGATATCGTCTTTGGCATTGTGCACAAAAAGAATGACAGGAATGTAATTATTCGGCGGGGCAGCGGTCATCTTGCAGGCCATCTGAGCCGGAAACGGTGCAGGGTGTCTGCACAACTCACGCATTTATCTTGCGTCATTTCAGCCATTTCAGCGCGCCGGTCGGGCAGGCCTCTGCACATTTTCCGCACTGCGCGCAGACGGCTGCGGTCTCCGGATCGTGAAATTCCGGCTTTACGGCAGTCGGGAAGCCGCGCCCGATGAGCCCGAGAATGCCCTTGCCCGTTACCTCATCACAGATGCGGACGCAGAGCCCGCAGAGGATGCATTTGCCGTTGTCGCGCTCGATACACACGAGTCTGCGTTCTTTTTCCGCTTCGTGCATCACGCCGGCGAAGCGCTCGGGGTGAATCTCCTGCTGCTGCGCATAGCGGATCAGCCGGCATTCGGCATAGTCATGGCAGCCGCATTCGAGGCAGCGCTGTGCCTCCCGCACGGCGGTTTCGTCATCGAGCCCGAGGTTGACCGGTGCAAAATCCTTTGCACGCTCCGCCGCCGGTCTGGTCGGCATCTGACAGCGCGGCTGCTTCCCGCGGTCTGCGAGATCGGCGGCGGTGACATTCTTTTTCGAGTAATACGGCGCACGGTACGGCTTCATTTCGCCGCGCAGCGCTGAATCCACGACCGCCGCACAGCGTCCCGCCTCGCCGATCGCCTCAATCGCGATCGAAGCGCCGCGGTTTGTCGCATCGCCCACGGCATACACATGCTCCAGATTCGTCAGGTAGGTCGCGGCATCGGCCTCGATCGTGCCTTTTTTCGTCAGTGCAACGCCGTCCAGACCGGCCGGGTCGAGCCGCTGCCCGATCGCCATGATGACAAGATCGACGTCCAGTGTCTCGAATTTCCCCTCGACCGGCACCGGCGACCGCCGTCCGGAGGCATCCGGCTCGCCGAGCTCCATGACTTGCAGTTTTATCTGCTTCACGCGGCCGTTTTCGCCGATGATCTCGGCGGGGTTCGTCAGGAATTTGTAGGTCACGCCCTCCTCGATCGACTCCTCGATCTCGATCTCCTCTGCGGGCATTTCGCTCCGCGTTCTGCGGTAGATGACGTAAACGGCATCGGCGCCGCAGCGAATTGCCGTGCGGCAGGCATCCATTGCGGTATTGCCGCCGCCGCAGACCGCGACTCTTTTGCCGCGCAGATCGGAAATCTCACCCTCACCGCTGCTGATATCGTGCAGAAACTGAATGCCGCCGGTCACGCCCGCAAGCTCCTCGCCGGGGCAGCGCATATTCATGCTGCTCCATGCGCCGGTCGCGAGAATCACCGCGTCATACGTGCTGCGGAGCTGCTCCAGTGTAATGTCTTTTCCCAGCTTTACGTTATTTTTCATCGTCACGCCGAGCCGTTCGATCTCCGCGATTTCACGGTCGAGCAGCGCCTTCGGGAGCCGGTATGCCGGTATGCCGTACCGCAGCATACCGCCCATTTTCGCAGCGGCATCGTACACGGTGACATCGTGGCCTTTCAGGTATAAATAGTATGCGGCAGTCAGTCCGCCGGGGCCGCCGCCGACAACCGCGGCATGTTTGCCGCTGCGCGGTGCGGGTACGGGGCGGTAGGGGTCGCCGGCGAGATCACGGTCTGCGGCATGTGCCTTCAGAAAGGCGATCGAAAGCGGCGCCTCAACCAGTCCGCGGCGGCAGTTCTGCTCGCAGGGATGCGGACATACTCTGCCGATCGACGCGGGCAGGGGAATCTTCTCCTTGATAATTTCGACCGCGCCTCGGAAATCGCCCTGCGCGATTTTTTTCACATAGCCCTGACAGTCGGTGCCTGCGGGGCAGTTGAGCTGACACGGGCCGCGGCAGTCGCCGGTATGGTCGCTCATCAGCAGTTCCAGCGCGATTTTCCGCGACTGGTTCACGCGCGCCGTATCAAAGCGGACGACATAGCCCTCCATGGCCTTCGCGGAGCAGGCGCGCAGCAGCTTCGGAACGGGCTTGCCGCGCCCGTCATCGAGCACCTCGACCGCACACAGGCCGCATGCACCGTAAACGCGGACGCTCTCGTCATTGCAGAGGTTCGGGATCTCGATGCCGTTTTGCTTTGCCGCCTGCAAAATGGAAGTACCCTCCTCGCAGACGCAGGGCTGTCCGTTGACCGTAAAATGTATCTGACTCATTCGCTCACCTCATTTCACTGTGACTGCGCCGAACTTGCAGGACGCGATGCACTGTCCGCAGCGGATGCACTTTGCCGGGTCGATAACATGCGGCTGCTTCACGCTGCCGGAAATCGCGGAAACAGGACATTTCCGCGCACAGGCCGTGCATCCTTTGCACAAATCTGCCTGAATCTCATAGTGCAGCAGGTCGGTGCAGGTATGCGCCGGACAGCGCTTTTCGCTGATATGCGCCTCAAATTCACTGCGGAAATACCGCAGCGTGGAAAGCACCGGGTTCGGGGCGGTCTGGCCGAGGCCGCAGAGCGCACCGTCCCGGACAGCATTGCAGAGCTCCTCAAGCAGCTCGATGTCGCCCTCTTTGCCCTTGCCCTCCACAATGCGCGTGAGAATTTCCTGCAAACGCTTTGTGCCGATGCGGCAGTGAACGCATTTTCCGCAGGATTCCTTCGCGGTAAAATCGAGGAAGAATTTTGCCATGCTGACCATGCAGGTGTCTTCGTCCATGACGACCATGCCGCCGGAGCCCATGATCGCGCCGGTCGCGGCGAGCTTTTTATAGTCGATGACCGTGTCAAGCAGCGCTGCGGGGATACATCCGCCGGAGGGGCCGCCCATCTGCACAGCCTTGAATTCCCTGCCGCCGCGGATGCCGCCGCCGATATCAAAGATCACATCGCGGAGTGTCATGCCCATGGGAATCTCAACCAGACCGCCGCGCCGGATCTTGCCGGTCAGTGCAAAAACCTTGGTGCCCTTGGAATCCTCGGTTCCCATAGCGGCAAAGGCCTCGCCGCCGTTGTTGATGATCCACGCGACATTTGCGTAGGTTTCGACATTGTTGATATTTGAGGGCTTGTACCAGTAGCCCGACTGCGCCGGGAACGGCGGCTTCAGTCTCGGCATTCCGCGCTGTCCCTGCAAGGATTCAATCAGTGCGGTCTCCTCGCCGCAGACGAACGCGCCTGCGCCCGCCTTGATGCGGAAATCGCAGGAAAAATCAGTACCCATGATATTTTTGCCAATGAAGCCTGCTTCCTTTGCTTCTGCGATTGCGTGCTCCAGACGCTTGATCGCGAGCGGATATTCCGCACGGACATAGACGATTGCCTCCCGTGCGCCGATCGCATAGGCGCCGATCAGCATGCCCTCAATCAGCGTGTGCGGGTCGGATTCGATGACCGCTCTGTCCATGAACGCGCCGGGGTCGCCCTCGTCGGCGTTGCAGATCAGATATTTTTCATTCCCCTGCGACTGCCGCGCTGCATTCCACTTGAACCATGTCGGAAAGCCTGCGCCGCCGCGTCCTGCAAGGCCGGAAACCTTGATACATGCAATGACCGCTTCCGGCGTCACGCCGTCCTTGAGAATGTGCGTGATCGCGGAATAACCGCCTGCGGCCCTTGCGCTTTCGATCGAATCGGGGTCGATGATGCCGCAGTTCCGCAGTGCGATGCGGGTCTGCTTCGTGAGAAATTCGCTGTCCTCCGGCGTGATGATACGGCCGCGGACGGCGGAGAGATCACCGGTTTTCGCTGCATCTGCGATATTCTGCGCATCCTCCGGTTGAACCTGTACCAGCCGTGCCTTCAGCGTGTCATTTTCATACAGATCGACGATCGGCTCCAGCCAGCACATGCCGATGCAGCCGACTGTTCCGAGCGCAATCTCCGTGCCGGACAGCAGCGGTGCAAGTGCGTCATACACCTTTTGTGCGCCTGCCGCGATGCCGCAGCTTCCTTTTCCGACTGCGATGCGCATACTCATGCTGCTCCCTCCTTTTTCTGAATTTCTTTCAGAATATCCAGCACCTTCGCCGGCGTCAGCGAGCCGTAGGTGTCCTCGTTAATCATCATGACAGGGGAGAGCGAGCAGCAGCCCAGACATGCGACGATGCTGAATGAAAACAGCCCGTCCTCGGTCGTGCCGCCGTTTTCAACATGCAGATATTCCTGCACTGCCGCTGCGATGCGCGAGCTGCCGTTGACATGGCAGGCGGTGCCGTCGCAGAGCATGATGAGATATTTGCCGACCGGCTGAAACCGGAACTGCGTATAGAAGGTTGCGACGCCCATGACGCGGGCGGGTGTTGTGCCGGTCTGCTCCGCGATGTGATAGATCACATCGACCGGCAGATAACCGTAAATTTCCTGTGCCTGCTGCAAAATCGTGATGAGGCTGCCGGGCACTGCCGCATATTCGCGGAGCACCGGCGCAAGCAGCGAAAGGTCGCTTTGCTGCTTCTGGCATGAACATTGCATATGCTCAGACTCCTTTCTCAGACCCGGAAACCGGGTTCGGTAAAGACAACAGAAATCGGAAAATCCGAAGCCTGTATTCTATTTATTATAGCATAGCTCATGCGCCGTGTCAAGAAAAATCCATGAAATTTCAGACATATACCTATAATTATGCGATTTCACGCAGACAAACAAAAATCGCCTTTTCTCCTGCGGAAAAGGCGATTTGCATATTGATTCCGGGATGTTCTGAACCATTCAGGCGGTCTGAAGCAGCTTGCCGTCCTCGCCGTAGCACTGCGGCTGCGTGTGATTCAGCACGCAGTCTGCGGTAATGACGACCCGTCTGACATCTTTTTTCGAGGGAACATCGAACATGGTCTGCATGAGGATGCCCTCCAGGATTGCCCGCAGGCCGCGCGCACCGGTTTTCTGGGCGATTGCCTGCTTAGCGATTTCTGCCAGCGCCTCATGCTCCGCCTCCAGCTCGATCTGGTCATAGCGAAACAGCTTCATATACTGCCGCATGAGCGCATTTTTCGGCTCGGTGAGGATGCGGATGAGGGAATCCTCGTCCATTTCGTCGAGCGCCGTAATAATCGGCAGTCTGCCGACCAGCTCCGGCACGATGCCGAATTTGACAAGGTCCTGCGGGATGACCTTGCGGAAGATGTTTGCAGTTTTCTCAGTTTTCGAGAGCACCGGCGCACCAAAGCCGAGGGCAGAGGACTGCGTGCGGCTGATGATATGCTTTTCCAGTCCGTCGAAGGCGCCGCCGCAGATGAACAGGATGTTCTTCGTGTTGATATGGATGAACTCCTGATTGGGGTGCTTTCTGCCGCCCTGCGGCGGAACATTGGACACAGTTCCCTCAATGATCTTCAGCAGGGACTGCTGCACGCCCTCGCCGGAGACATCTCGGGTGAGGGAGGTGTTTTCGGATTTTCTTGCGATCTTGTCGATCTCATCAATGTAGATGATGCCGCGCTCGGCTGCCTCTACATCGAAATTTGCGGCCTGAATCAGGCGCAGCAGGACATTCTCGACGTCATCGCCGACATAGCCTGCCTCCGTGATCGTCGTCGCATCGGCGATTGCAAACGGCACATCGAGAATCTTTGCGAGTGTCTGTGCAAGATAGGTCTTGCCGACACCGGTCGGCCCCAGCAGCAGCACATTGCTCTTTTGCAGCTCCACATCGTCGCCGTCGTCCTGACTGAGAATACGCTTGTAGTGGTTATACACAGAGACAGACAGTGAGATTTTTGCCTGCTCCTGTCCGATGACGTATTCGTCGAGCACTTTTTTGATCTCGGCGGGCTTCAGCAGATTGATCTTTTTGGATGTTTTTTTCGTGCGCGAGCGCTGGGTCTGCGGCTTCAGGTCGAGGTCGCCGTAGAGCAGCTCATAGCAGTAGGTGACGCATTCGTCACAGATATTATTGGTACCGGCGGAGAAAATGCTCTGCACTTGGCTCTCCGGTTTTCCGCAAAAATTACAGGTACGCATTCCTTTTTCCGGCATGGATATTCTCCCTTTTCACAGTTTTGACAGCTTATCGGAAGCAGGGCGGGCGGGAAGCGGACGCTTCCGGCTTCTGCATCAGCGCTTTGCAACGACCTTGTCGATCAGGCCGTACTTCATCGCTTCCTCCGCGGTCATGAAGTAGTCGCGCTCGACGTCCCGCTCGATCTCGCTGAGCTCCTTGCCGGTGTTCTCGGAGAGAATGCGGTTCAGGTTGCCCTTTGTGCGGAGCAGGTTGTCCGTGCGGATTTTGATATCGGTCGCCTGACCGGAAAGACCGCCGCCCATAATCAGGGGCTGGTGAATCATGATTTCACTGTTCGGGAGCGCCATGCGCTTGCCCTTCGCGCCGGAGGACAGCAGCAGCGCACCCATAGAGGCGGCGAGGCCGATGCAGATCGTTGCGACATCGCATTTGATATACTGCATGGTATCGTAGATTGCCATGCCGGCCGTGACGGAGCCGCCGGGGGAGTTGATATAAAGTGAGATATCCTTTTCCGGATCCTGACTTTCGAGGAAGAGAAGCTGCGCAACGACGAGGCTTGCGGTCACATCATTGACATCCTCCGAGAGCATGATGATGCGGTCGTTGAGCAGTCGGGAATAGATATCGTAGGCACGCTCGCCGCGGTTTGTCTGTTCGATGACGGTCGGGACGAGGCTCATGTTCATGTTCATCATACTGGCTAGCCATCCTTTCTTCGGCGGGATTCGCGCAGATCCGGCAAATCCCTTATAAAGCAATGCTCCGGCCTCAGCCCCGCACGGAATTCGCCGTGCAGGGCAGGAGCCGGTTCGGTTTCTGATTCTGTCTTATTCTGCGGAATCCTCAGCAGCGGGAGCTTCTTCGGCTGCTGCTGCCTCCTCGGCAGCGGCTTCCTCGGTGCTGTTGTCAACCACAGCGTTGCTCTTGATGAGCTCAACGACCTTCTGCACACGCATATCGGTTCTGTAATCCTCTACCGGAATTCTCGATTTGACGAGCTCCAGCGGAGCATTCATCTGTGCAGCAAATTCGGAGAGACCTTCCTCCAGCTCCTCATCGGAGACCTGGATATCCTCGGTATCGGCAATCTTTTCGAGTGCGAGGCGGAGCTTGACCTCCTTCTTGGCCTGCTCCTCATACTCATCGCGGAGCTGCTCCATGGTCATGCCGGTGAGCTGGAGATACTCAGAGAGCTTCAGGTCGCCGTACTGGGACTTGAGCTGGTTCTCGAACTCACGGACTCTCTGGTCGATGCGGCGGTCAAAGAGCACCTGCGGGATGACGCCGTCCGTACCGGCAACAATGGTATCGAACAGAGCGTTCTCGAAGGCGGTCTTTGCGGACTGCTCCGCAGACTCGGTCAGGCGCTTCTTGATATCCTCACGCATTTCAGCAACGGTATCAAACTCGGAAACGTCCTTTGCGAACTCATCGTCAACCTCCGGCAGCTCCTGTGCGGAGATCGCGAGCAGCTCGGTCTTGAAGGTCGCATCCTTGCCGGCATAGCGCTCTTCGGAGTAGTCCTCCGGGAAGGTGACATTCACATCAAACTTGTCGCCGATGCTCTTGCCTGCGATCTGATCCTCAAAGCCGGGGATGAACTGGCCGCTGCCTAAACGGAGCGGGTAATCCTCACCCTTGCCGCCCTCGAATGCCTCATCGTCGATGAAGCCCTCGAAGTTGATCTTGACCTCGTCGCCGAGCTTGGCCGGGCGGTCGTCGATGTCGATGACTCTGGCCTGACGCTGACGGAGCATGTCGATCTGCTGGTCAATATCCTGATCGGTGATCTCGCGCACATTCATCGGTGCGTGGATGCCCTTATACTCAGCGACTGTGACCTCCGGCTTGGTGATGAGGGTTGCCTTGCAGACAGCGCCCTCCGCCTTGGAGCAGGAAACGAGCTCGACAGACGGACGGTCGATGATGTTGATGTCATTCTCCTTAAGAATGGCATCGAGCTCACCGGGAATGAGCTGATTGACGGCGTCCTCAAAGAAGACCTCCTCGCCGTACAGCTTTTCGACCATCTTGCGCGGCACCTTGCCCTTGCGGAAGCCCTTGACGGCGATATCCTTTTTCTGGCGCTGATAAACGCGCTCGCAGGCCGCCTCCAGATCCTCCGGAGTGATCGAGAAGGTGACCTCTCTCATATTTACATCTGTTTTCACATCGGATACTAAGCTCATCGGTTGTTCCTCCAAATTTCGATTTCTTTATCACAAGCCCTCCGCAGACGGAGGGATATATGACAGACACTTTATTATAGCATAAAAAGGCTCATTTTTCCAGCACTTTTTCCGCTTTCATTGATTCCTACAGTTCACATTATTTTTTGTGGAATAAACTGTACATAATCTCCCGCGATGAGGTGATAGTTCACATCGTCGCGCACGCCGTTGACCGCATATCTGTGCTGCGAACGGCCGTGGACATGCCCGTACCAGCAGTCCGTAATTCTGTGCTTCCAGAGCACCTCCAGCATCGGGAAATTACAGCTTGCGCCGTATACGGGCGGATAGTGCAGGAACACCAGCGGCCTGAGTCCCTGCTGCTCTGCGGCATTCAGCGAAACATCGAGCCGCTGTGCTTCTCTGGCACTGACCTTGGCATCGTCCGCAGCTTCCTCGCCCGGCTCCATATTGACCCAGCCTCTTGTGCCGCAGATGCCGTATTCGCCGTATGCATAGCAGTTGTTATGCAGGATGCGGAGCGTATCGAGCTGATGCGCCGCGAAATATTCCTGCATTTTCTTCATTGTGACCCACCAGTAGTCGTGGTTGCCCTTCAGAATGATTTTCTCTTTGCCGGGCAGTTCATTGAGCCACTGAAAATCAGGCAGTGCCTCATCCAAGCTCATGCCCCATGAGATATCGCCCGCGAGAACAATCGTATCCTCAGGCTGCACGGCTTCGAGCCAAGCATGCTTCAGCAGCCCGGTGTGATTTTCCCAGCCCGCGAAAATATCCATCGGCTTTTTGACCCCGAACGACAGGTGGGTATCTCCGATGACGAAAAGGCTCACGCGATTCCCAGCTTCGCCTTGACATAGGCGGGCATTTCGTCCTGTGCAACGGTGTCGGAGAAGCGGACTTCCTTTGTTTTCAGCTCTGCAAGCGCCTTCGGAATCTGCATGCCGGACTTTGCCTGAAGCCGGTCAAGAATCTCATATTCATCGGCATTCGTATCGCCGCCGATCGCTTCGAGCACGGCTGCGCCGAATTTATAGGGATTCGCTGTGGATGCAATGAGCATCGGGTACTGCTCCGGCGCATTGGCGATGTAGTCACGCGCCGCACAGATGCCGACAGCGGTATGCGTATCGCTGAGATAGCCGTTCTCGGCAAAGACCTTGCCGATCATCGCCTTTGTCGCAGCGTCATTCCAGAAGCTGCCGGAGAATTCCGCCTGAATGCGGTTTCTCAGCTCTGCGGGAATTTCGTATCTGCCATCGGTTTTCAGTGCCGTGAACCATTCCCGGATCTGTGCATCATCCCCGCCGGTCATGTGATAGAGCAGGCGTTCGAGGTTGCTGGAGATGAGAATATCCATCGACGGCGAGACCGTCGCGTGGAAATCGCGCTTGCGGTCGTAGACGCCGGTGTCGATGAAGTCCGTCAGCACCTTGTTGATGTTGGAGGCGCAGACGAGATGCTGAATCGGCACGCCCATCTGCTTTGCGTACCATGCCGCAAGGATATTGCCGAAGTTGCCTGTCGGAACGGTGATTGCAAAGCGCTGACCGTCACTGAGAATGCCCTTTTCGAGCATCGTGATGTAAGCGGAGACATAGTAGACGATCTGCGGCACCAGTCTGCCCCAGTTGATCGAGTTTGCGCTGGAGAACTGCATGCCGCTGTCTGCGAGTGCCTTCTGCATGTCCGGGTCGGTGAAGATTGCCTTGACGCCGTTCTGGCAGTCGTCGAAATTGCCTTTCACCGCGCAGACACGGACATTTTCGCCCTCCTGCGTCTGCATCTGGCGCTTCTGCATGGAGCTGACGCCGTCCTCGGGATAGAACACCATGATTCTGGTACCGGGAACGTCCCTGAAGCCTGCGAGCGCAGCCTTGCCGGTATCGCCGGAGGTTGCGGTCAGGATGACGACCTCACGGTCAATGCCGGTTTTTTTGATTGAACGGGTGAGAAAATGCGGCAGAATCTGAAGCGCCATATCCTTGAATGCGCAGGTCGGGCCGTGCCAGAGCTCCAGCAGCATGGAACCGTCCGCAAGCGTTGTGATCTCCTGAACCGCCGGTGTCTCGAAGCTGCCTGTTTCGTAGGCATTGTGCGTGCATTCCCGCAGCTCTTCGTCGGTGAAGTCCGTCAGATAGAGCTTGAACAGTCTTGCTGCGCGCTCGGCATAGGACAGCCCCTTCAGTGCGGCAAAATCCTCTGCGCGCAGCTCCGGGATCGACTCCGGCACAAACAGACCGCCGTCCGCAGAAATGCCCTGTGCGATTGCCTCTGCACTGCTGACAGACAGTGCCTTGTTTCGTGTGCTGTGGTATAACATAATATGATTCCTCCTTGCGGTTATGCTGCATTTTCAAATCCGTATGTCGCGATCAGGCTGTCATATTCTCCGATCGACGCATCGAGCCGCTCCATCACCGCATCGGCCTGATAGAGCCCGTCCGCATTCTTTTGCAGGCCTGCGAGGCTGATGCCGAATACGGCAGGGGAGACAGCCTGTCCGAGCATGGCTGCGGAGCGGAGCTGCTCCGTGGTCTGATAAACAAGATCGACCGAAATATACGCTTTGCCGTCCGGCCCGCGCCATTCAGCGAACACGAGCTTGCAGCCGATCGGTGTTTTCTTTTCGATTGCGTCCGGCGCCTCGTAATCCTCTGCCTGAAGCGCTGCAAGCACACTGCCGACATTGGAATCATGCCCGCAGAGGAAAGTAAAGACGCGGTCTTCGTTATCGAGCTCGCTCCGGATCTCCTCCAGCAGCGGGTGTGCGACATTCGGTGCGACCAGCGGGGCCGTAAACAGCACATCGCCGTACAGATCCTTGATCTCGCTGATCGTTTCCCAGTCCTTGCTGCTGAGCGAATGGTCAAAGGCCGCCTTTTTTTCATCCGGCTCCTCATAGTATTGCAGCACCAGCGCATCACTGATCTGACATGCCGTTTTCAGGGAGCCGCTCACGCCCGGCTCTGCATACTCCTTCAGGATGAACTCCGAATCGTCGGTGCGGAGCGCGGAAACCGAGCCGTCCTTGTATGCAGGTGACTGTTCGAGATCAATCACATCGGCAAGCAGCTTGTAATTGTCCTCCAGTCCGGCGATCTTTTCCGCAAACAGTTCATGGATCTGTTCCCGGACATCCTGCTCATAATCGTCCGTCAGAAAGGTGAGCTGCGGTGTAAAGACCGGATCCATTTTGTCATATTCCATGTGATATTCGACCTCAGTATTGGCTGCCGGAAGCAGTCCGGCGGAAAAATAGCGTGCAGTCGCGATTGTGCGCTGCTTGGAGTTGGAATAGATCCGCACAGCGTCCGCATCCGGCTGATAATTTGGAGGAAAAAGACCCTCCTGCTCCATCCAGACCCGGAAAAACTGTCCCATTTCCGTTTCCAGAACGCCGCCGCGAAGACTGAGCTCGCTGGGCGCGGATGACCATGTATGCCATGTGTGGGGCGTGACCTGTCCGAGCAGGGAATCACCGCCGCTGAGCGGAGAACGGATATTGTGCCGGCTCAGAACAACGACCTGTTCCAGCGTATAGCCTTCATGCGAAAGGCTGCCCTGCGCATGGGAGGCTGCTGCTGAATCCTGCCCGTTCGCGGCAGAATCCTGCCTTCCGCAGCCCGCTGACGAAAATCCGAGCATACATGCAAGCAGCAGCGCCGCTGTTTTTTTCTGGCTGAGAAATGTCAGATGTATCATTTCAAATACCTCAATCATAAAAGCTGATTCAGCGTTCCCTTAGCGATCCGAAGCGTCAAATGCCCCGGCGAGATATTCGATATGCTGCACAAACTGTCCGGAATACTCGACCTCTGCGACATCGAAGCGCGGCTGAAGATCGCAGGGATATTTCAGCAGATACTGCTCTGCTGTCCGGATAATGTGCATCTGCTTCTGCGGCGTGACCGCTGCCGCCCCGGACTGCAATGCGCCGGGTCTGCGGGTTTTGACCTCGACAAACAGCAGGGCTTGTCCGTGCTTTGCGATAATGTCGATCTCCCCGCCGCGGACGGTAAAATTCCGCCGGAGAATCTCTGCGCCCTGCCGTTCGAGATAAGCGCAGACGGCATCCTCTCCGAGATTGCCGGTTCTGCGTTTATTCGCTGTGCCGCTCATAAAACTTTTTCAGAAAGGACGGCCGGTGTGCGGGACAGAGCCCGTACTGTTCGATGGCCGCATAATGCGCCTTGGTGCCGTAGCCCTTATGCGCTGCAAAGCCGTACTGCGGGTACAGCTCATCGAGCTCGCGCAGCGCGGCATCTCTGGCCGTTTTTGCGAGAACGGATGCCGCTGCGATACTGGCCGATCTCGCATCGCCGTGAATGAGCGTGCCGACCGGTACGGGCAGCTCCGGCGGCTGATTGCCGTCGGTGAGGGCATAGTCCGGCTGAATATCCAGCCCCTCGACAGCTCTGCGCATGGCGAGCAGCGCCGCCTGCAAAATATTGAGCTGCTCGATCTCCGCGACCGTTGCACGGGCGATGCACCATGCCTGCGCCTTTTCTTTGATGACAGGAGCAAGCTCCTCCCTGCGGGCTTCGGAGAGCTTTTTGCTGTCGTTCAGCCCCGGAATCACGGTGTCCGGCTTCAGAATGACCGCTGCAGCATAGACATCGCCGGCAAGCGGCCCTCTGCCTGCCTCATCGACACCGCAGAACAGCGGAAAGTGCGTCCGCACCTCCGCATCAAAATCAAACAATTCCTGATATACCTTTAATGCACGCGGCATCGGAATGCGCCTCCTTTCGGCATGCAGCATCAGTTCGCATTCTCCGGCCGCAAGGATACCGCAGATATCGCCGCGTCAGAACGGCTTTTCCAGCGATATCCGCCCCAATTTTGCACCGCGGAACTCATCCAGCAGTGTGATTGCGGCCCGCTCGGTATTCGGCACACCGCCCGAAAGCAGCATGCCCCGGTTTTTTGCCATTTGTTCGAGCAGCTCATAGCCCGCGCCCTCTGTCTCCGGCGCGATCTTATACCGGTCGGCAAGAGCCTGTGGGTAGCGCTCATGCAGCAGCGTCATCAGTCTTGCCGCAAGTGCTTCTTTATCAAGGATATCGTCACGGACGGCTCCGGTCATAGCCAGCCGCACCGCGACGTCCTGATCGTCGAGCTTCGGCCAGAGCACGCCCGGTGTATCGAGCAGCTCCACGCCGTCTGTTGTTTTAATCCACTGCTGTGTGCGCGTGACGCCGGCTCTGTCCTCTGCTTTTGCGCGTTTTCCGCCGGCGAGCCGGTTGATGAGCGAGGATTTCCCGACATTGGGGATGCCGAGGATCATGACGCGGATCGGCCGGCCCTTCATGCCCTTGGCCGCATACTGTGCAAGCCGTTCCTTCAGCAGCGTGCGCAGTGCGGGTGCAAACTGCTTCACACCCTTGCCGGCCTTGGAATCCGCCGTAATCACGGCACAGCCGGTTTTCTGGAAATACTGCATCCACTGCTGCGTGACGGCGGGGTCTGCGATATCCGCTTTATTGAGAATGATAAGGCGCGGCTTTTTGCCGGTGAGCTTTGCAAGCTCCGGATTCCGGCTGCTCAGCGGGAGCCTTGCATCCAGCAGCTCTGCGGCGGCATCGACCAGCGGCAGACTTTTCGCGATCATACGGCGGGTTTTGGCCATATGACCGGGAAACCACTGGATATCCTTCATGTCTTCCATTGTGTTCCGATTCACTCCCTGTCTGCCTGAGCATGCGGTGCTGACTTAATCAACGCCGCCGAACTTTGAAAACGGTGCAATGCGCAGAACGACCCTGCCGATGATATTCTGCTCCGGGATCAGACCGACCTCCGGATTGCGGCTGTCCTTGGAGACCGAGCGGTGGTCGCCCAGCACAAAAACATAGCCCTCCGGCACGGTCAGCGGATAATTGAGCGCGCCGTCATCGCGGGTTGTCGGGTCTGCGATATACGGCTCATCCAGCAGCTTTCCGTCTACGTAGACATTGCCCATTGCGGTATCAATATTCACGACCTGACCGCTCTTGGCGATCAGACGCTTGACGATATCCTTTTCGGAGCCGTCCGGCTCAATGCCGCGGCTCTTATAGACCTCGCCGTTCTGATCGAGCATATAGCCGCCGTCATTCCGGATAATCAGAATATCGCCGGGGTCATAGTCATGCGACCAGCGCGACACCAGCAGGCGGTCATCCTCCTTCAGTGTCGGCTCCATGGAAGTGCCCTCGACATTGGCGATTGTCAGCAAAAACGTGAACACCAGCATGACCACAAATACCGAGGTCAGCACGGACTCGACCAGATCGAGCACATCGCAGAAAAAGGCCTTTACGCCGGAGCTGTTTTCGCTGTCGGCTGTATCCTCCTTCTCCGGTGCATCCTGTCCGGACGGCTTTTCCGCATCCGGCGATTCCTCCGCTGCCGAAGAATTCTCTGTCTCCGGCGCGCTATTCACCGGCTGTGCAGGATTGTCCTCCGGAATGTGCGCATCGGAATCCTCGTCGGACTGCCTGCTCTGTGCAGTCTCCGCAAGAATCTGCTCCAGACGCGCATCGGCCTCCGTATCAGGCTGCTGCTCTGCACGATCGGTGTTTTCCGCCTGTGCATCGGATGCGGCAGCTTCGGTCAGTTCTGCCTGTTCAGCTTCCGCAGCCTCCGTTTCGGGGGCTGTCTGTTCAGAATGCTCTGCCATGCGGCATCCCTCCCTTATTCCGTATCAAATAATATTTCACCAAAGGATTGCGAAGCGGTCAAGCCATGAATCACAGTGCTCCGCTTCTCTTCCGTACCGCAGAACTGCTATGCCGAGCACTTCATCCTCCGGAATCAGCCCGACTGCGGGACTGCGGCTGTCCGTGCTGCCCAGACGATTGTCGCCCATCACGAACAGAAAACCCTCCGGCACGCGGAACGGATACGTGAATGCACCGTCATTGCGTGTCGTGAGCGCTTTGATATAGTCCTCCTGAAGCTGAACGCCGTCCACGGCGACAGCTCCGGTCTCAAAATCAATATTGATCTCCTGACCGCCCTTTGCGATCAGCCGCTTGACCAGCACGATATTCAGACCGTCGGTGTCATATAAATCGGTCTCGGCATCATCTGCGAACAGTGCGCTGCCGTGATTGTCGATCACAATGATATCGCCGTTATCGGGCTTTGCCAGTGCGGTCAGAATCAAGAGCTGATCCTCATTGTACAGTGTCGGTTCCATAGATGAGCCGTCAACCGTGACCGGCCGGAGCAGGTAGGTAAAGGTCAGCAGAAACACAAAAATCGTGACGAGCGCTGCTTCTGCAACATCGAGCAGATCGCCGAAAAATGCAGCACCCTCATTGGGCTTTTTCTTTGCGGCAGCCCCGGCTTGTTCTTCCATAAGTGATCCCCTTTTCCGCCGGAAGGCGGTTCATTCAGCAGAGAATAACAAAAGGGGGACTGCGCCAGTCCCCCTTTCGCTTGTTTGCAATCAACGAACCAGTCCCTTGACCTTTGCCGCTTTTCCGACTCTGCCGCGCAGATAGTAGAGCTTTGCTCTGCGCACAACGCCTTTGCGGACGATCTCGACCTTGTCAACAGCCGGGGAATGAACCGGGAACACACGCTCGATGCCGACACCGTGCGCAACTCTGCGGACGGTAAAGGTCTCGCTGATGCCGCCGTGCTTTTTGGCAATGACGGTGCCCTCGAAGACCTGAATACGGCTCTTTTCGCCTTCCTGAATGCGGACATGCACCTTAATGGTGTCGCCGACATTGATCTCCGGCACGTTTTCCTTCATGCTGGACTTGCTGATTTGCTCCAGTGCGTTCATTTGAGAATTCCTCCTTGAATTGTTTACGGATGTTCATACATCGCCCTGCGGCAAAAGCCGTTCGCGGGAATTCCCCTCATCTATTTTACAGATATAGAGCGCAGGAGGGGCATATGCAGCGGACCACCCATGTGTCAGAATGTGTTGCAGATCACAGAAAACACGCGGTTTTGCGCATCTGCTTGGCATCTTGACCTCGCCTGTCAAGTACAGGCGGATATTCAAATGCTGTACTATTATATCACATTTCGCCGCAAAATGCAAGCCTTCTGCCGAAAAAAATTCCGTTCCTCCGCACATGATTTTTGGTCAAAAAGGGGAGTAAAAGGATCAGCCCCCGCTTCAGGGGCGGGGGCTGATGCCGTCAGGTAACGGCGGTCAGGGTTCCGGCATAGCGTTTGCCGTTTACGGACATTTCCACATCGACCGTATCCGGCTCTGCGGGCTGATCGAAGCCGTTGAGGCCTTTTTCGCGGATGAGTGCCGGATAATCCACGTAGGAGTAATCGAGGTCGCAGTCGCCGCTCACGCCGTCCGCATGCCCGACGGCATACTGCCAGATGCCGTACTGTCCCGGATAGGGAGACTGCTGCACGCCCCAGTGCGCGAGCCAGATCGCATAGCGTTTGCGAATGCTCTCGTCGGTATACTGCGTCAGGCTGCTGTAGGAGCCGTAAAGCCCGACCCAGTAGCCGGCCGCCTCGACCCGTTCGAGAAAGGCGCGGATGATTGCAGAAACCTTTTCGCGGCCGAGCGCAAACTGCTTCTGCTCCTCGACATCGTAATAAACGGGATATTCAAACTGCTTGCCCTTGATGACGGCAAGGCAGGCATCGGCCTCCTGTCTTGCCTCCTCCGGTGTCATTGCATAGCTGTACCAATAGGTGCCGACGGGAATCCCGCGGGATTTTGCGCCGGCATAATGGCGCTCGAACATGGTGTCCTTCTGCTTTGCGTATCGTCCGTAGCCTGCACGGATGATTGCAAACTCTGCCGTGACCTTCTGCCAGTCGATCTGTGTCTGGCAGTACGAGATATCAATGCCTTTTTTCATGATCGGTGTCCTCCCTGTCTTTTTGTTCCGTTTCTCTGAAGCTGCGGAGCTTGCGGATCAGACCGCGCACCCACACAGCATCCGGCGAGATCTCGCCGTAATTTTCAAGAATGGAGATCAGTTCCATTACCGTAATATATGCGAACACCAGACCGGATGTGACGGTTCCGGAGAGCTCTGCGGGGAGCGCCGTGCTGCCGTACTGTCCGAGCTTGGCGATTCCGGCCTCCAGCCCGCAGGCGGCAGTCATGACAATTATTTCGCAGAGCTTGTTCAGGCCGCCCTTTCGCATGGTGCGGCTGCTGAGGTCATGCCGGAGGCAGGCCTTGATGAGTCCCGTAAGGAAATCGGCGAAGGCAAGGCCGATGACCGTGCAGAGCATAATCAGATACCGCATATCGGCACCCTCACTCATCAAGCAGTGCGACATGGAACATGCAGCCGTAGTGGCTGCCGCCGATGATCTGCTCGCCGGTATCATAGAACTGTGCGACAGTGCGGATAAATGCGGATGTGAAGCAGTCGGTGCTGCCGTAGGCGCCTGCAACGGGAATTTTAGTAAGGATTGTTCTGTCTGCGTCGCTTGCAAAGCTGGTTTTGATGTGGTAGCCTGAGTAAAAGATGCGCAGGCTCGTATTGTCATGCAGACTGGTCGGATAAATCGTACAATCCTGCTGGAAATTCGACTGGCTCATATTGGACGGTATCAGGAACAGGAAGGAACCGGTCGTACCGCCGGATGTTTTCGCGATGACAAACACCGTTTTGCTGCCTGACACCGAAACACTTACGAAACAGATGCCGCCTGCACAGCGCATAATATTATCAATTTTGACAAGGCCGAACTGCCGGCTTGCCGGTGCCTCTGTGCCGTCAGCGAAATAGGGCGTGATCCGTACCTGCCCGCTGCTGTTCACGCCGAACCGGAACAGATCAATGCCGTTCTGCGTGCAGATGATGCCGTCCGGCTCTGATGTCGCTTCATCATAGTGATATTCGACCGTATCAAACAGCCCGGTTTCGGCTGCGGGCTGAAGAAATGCGAGCATTTCCGCAAGTGTGCCCGGAATTGTATTGGGAATAAACATTATGAAACCTCCTCTGCGATCGCAATGAGATCATCGGAAACATAACCTGCCGAAACGGCCTTTGTCTCGGTGCAGGAATACGCAAACGGTTCGCCGGTTTCCAGCTTTGAGAGATAATCCAGAAGCTGCGCATAGACATCCGGCTGCGGGTCGGGATGCAGCGGTGCGCTGTCTGCAATGCAGCAGACGCAGGGGATGCGGATGGGCGTTGTGGTGCGGATATCACCCGCATAGACGCCGACCGTGATCTCCGGCGTATCGTAGACAGCCGGCAGCGGTGCAGTATCGCCCTCAAACAGAATATCGGTATACAGCGGAAGACCGCCGCTGTATCGGATGACACGCATCGTTTTGAGGGGCAGCGCATCCCATTCCGCATCGAACAGAAAGCGGACGGTATCGCCGCTGTTGCCGCAGACAATCTGCGGACTTGCGATGATTTTTGCGATTCGATTTGTGATGCTGACAAGATATTCAGCCATTGTACACCTCCTGCGGCCTCAGATCATTGAGAATGCGGTTGACCTGCGCGGTGAGCGCCGCAAACAGATCGTGCCGTTCCGGCGCTTCGTGCGCGGGCAGATCTGTGATGCAGCACAGGCAGGGGATGCGGGCGGGTGCTGCGGTGCGGATATCGCCCGCAGCAATGCCGATCCGAACCTCATGGATGCCGGACAGTGCCGGCAGCATGCAGACATTGCCGGTAAACGGCACCGCAATGCAGCAGGGTGCGCCGTTCTGCATAAATTGCAGAAGCACCGTTTTGTCGGGATAATCCACCCATTCGCTGTCGGTGATGCAGCGCAGGACAGTGTCACTGTTTCCGCAGATGATCTGCGGCATTCCGCGCGGTGCGGCGATCCGTTTCCGGATGTTCAGCACAATTTCCTGCATAGAAAGCCTCCTTTCGGATAAACCATCGGGCGGAGCATCCGCAGCTCTCTCCTCTGCGGATGCACGGGTTCTCTCTCCATACACGGTACATTTTCGGCGAATTTTTGCACGTTTGCGTGCAAAATTTATGTTTTAACAAACAATTTTCTCTGTGTTGCACAACCGCCGCCTCGTTTGATACGGAACATTTGTTCACTATTCCGGTGCGAAAAAACCGCATGCAGTCCGTTCAGAGCTGCATGCGGTCGGTTTATGGATAAAAACGGGGATGTAAAGATTCTGGTGGTTAGAATTTGTTTCAACGGTGCGTGCTTGTATCATAAGACTCAATACCGTAACCGAAGGAACGCTCAGATATATTTCAAAAGCTGAATCTTAATCCTCCTGTCTGCTCTCCTGCAAAGTGACCGGCACCTCCATGCTCTCACCGTTCCGGCTGATGCGCAGGGTCACAGTTTCACCCGCTTTATGCAGATTCTTCTGCTCGTTCAGCTCCTCCATTGTGGTGATCTCTGTGCCGTCGATTGCCGTAATAATATCACCCTGCTGCAAGGGTGATGCGCTGTTCTCAGACACGCTGTAAACATACACGCCCTGCGGAATGTGATAGAATTCTGCCTGTTCTTCTGTGATCGTTGTACCGGTAATGCCAAGCTGCGGTCTGCCGGTCACATAGCCGTCCGTAATCAAAGACTTGATGATCTCCGCTGCATCGTTGATCGGAATGGCAAATCCGAGACCTTCCACGCTTGCCTCACCGTAGGAGGAGCCCATCTTCATCGAATTGATGCCGATGACCTGCCCGTAGGAATTCAGCAGCATTCCGCCGGAGTTACCGGAATTGATTGCCGCATCCGTCTGGATCAGCGTCATGGTCTTGTCCTCCAGCTCGACCTCGCGGTTCTTTGCGGATACGATGCCGCAGGTCGTTGTGCCGTAGAGCTCAAAGCCGAGCGGATTTCCGATTGCCACGACCAGCTCGCCGACCTTCAGATCATCGCTGTTGCCGAATTCGGCAGGCGTCAGACCTTCTGCGTCAATCTTCAGCACGGCGAGGTCTGTCTGGATGTCATAGCCGACGATCTCTGCTTCATATTCCTCCTCATGATTTTCGCCCATGACGACGCTGACAGCAGTCGCCTTGCCCATTTGGTATTCGCTTTCGATATCATAGATCACATGGGCATTTGTAACGATGTAGCCGTCGCTACTCATGACGATGCCGCTGCCCGTTGCAGTCGCCTCCTGTGCCGCAGGCTGTGCATTGCCGTACATTCCGCCGAAGCCTGCAAAGCCGGATGTCTGCGCGGTATAGGTAAAGGTGGAGCTGATGCCGACTGCGGACGGCATTGCTTTTTCGACAATTTCCGGGAGGGTGAGCGCATCGGCAGGAGAGGCGAGCTCCATCCAGCTCATATTGGTTGCCTGAACCGCGGCATTGCTCTGCTTTTGCGCCGAAGAATCGCTTTCTGCTTCGGTTACTGCATCGGAAATATGATATTCCGGAATGTCAGTTCCGAGCTTATCAATCAATTGATACATCCCGATTGACGTGCCCGATACGAACAGCATTGCTGCCAGTGCAGCGGATACCTTCATTAATGAGTGACCCTTGTGCTCTCTGTTATTCTGATTCAACATAAGAAACCGTCCTTTCAGTTTGTGCCGTTTTGACTGCCGGCTGTGTTTGTTGCTTACAGGTATTATTATACGGAATTGTTTGAAAGCGTTATGAGGGAAATTTGGAATCAGCGTAAAAGAAATGAGGAATCTTGCAGAGAAAAGCGTTCATTCGGTGATATCAATATGAATAATCATAGGACACAATTCTTTGTTTTTTCACACAGCAGGTCATAACAGAAAGCGAGCCTCCCTCCAAACGGAAGAAGGCACGCTTTCTTGGAAATCCCCTCTGCTGATAAGGAAAAACGCATTGTTATGTCAGCTTGCATCCTCAAACATTTCGCCGTCCACGATGCGGACGGTACGCTGCGCCCATTTTGCGACATTCAGGCCGTGCGTAAGGGAAAAGAACGCGGCTGGTACGGCGACTTCCGCTATAAGCTCTACGAAACAGACGGCGGGCGGCAGCATTCATGCTGCACTTTCCCGGAAAAAGCATCTGACGCTGACCGTCACAAATGACTGCCGAAATGTGGACAGCATCCGGCTTGACCGGCTGTTTGACCGCTTTTACCGCGAGGATGCCGCAAGAACGGCAGGCTCCGGCTTCGGCATCGGGCTTTCCATTGCGCAGTCGATCGCTGAGCGGCACAGGGGCAGCATCAAAGCATATAAAGCGGATGACGGCGTGATTGGCTTCGCAGTGAAGCTGCCGCTGAACTGAAACGTCACACAGATAACAAAGCACGCTGACTGTTTCATTTGACAGTCAGCGTGCTTCATTTGCTATTTTATCAAAAACTTATTTCACCGGCCGGAAGACGGCGGAAAACTGCTCGTATTTTGCACGGATTCCGTCAATGGGGTTCAGTTCCGGTGCGGAATCTGCAAGCTGCCGGAGCGTTTCGGCATAGGTTTCCAGCTCCGTGCGCTGCGCAGCACAGTGTGTCAGCTTTTTCCGGAGCCTGCGCTGTGCGGCCGCATCTGCCTGCCGGAGCTGCGCAGTCAGTGCGTCATGCTCTGCGCGAAGCGCCGCGGCAGCGGCGGGCAGATGCACGCTGAGCACCTCGCCGAGCACGGATGCCCCGAAGCTGTGCGCATAAACAAGCGCCTGAAAGCCGCCGTTCCTGCCGGAGCTGAGCATCCAGTAGATCGGCCGCCGCCGGTAGATTTTGCAGTGATCGGCATAAAAGCCCGATCGCAGCCAGTGCCGGATGATTTCGCAGGGAGAGCCGGTACCGCCGAGCGCCTCCGCGATGAACCGGAGATTTTCCGTGCATGTTTCCGCTCCGAATACATCGGCAAAAAATGCGGTAAGCTGCGCGGTCAGGTCATTGCTCCCGGTGAGCGGCAGAACCTTTTGCACATTTCCGCTGTCATTCTGTCCGCCGGTATCGCAAATCCCGCCGCGGCCGGGGGAATACCGCCCGAACAGACAGCCGACTGCATAGGAGATCAGGCTCCTGACCTCGCGCTGCAAATCGGCACGGCGAACGGTGATGTCGCGGGCGGAGACAGCGGGAGAGAGCTCCGCGCCGAGACCGTAAATGCCGATGAAAATGCGGTTGAGTGCCTCCTCATTGGCCTTGAGTGCCGCAAACCGCGCATCGCATTCCTGTGCCCACTGCGCAAACGCATCACGCAGGCGGCCTGTGCCGCGCAGGAGCGGATGCCGCTCAAAATCCCAGCTTACTTCAAAAGCATCCCAGTCCGCCTTCGAGAGCCGGATGTTTTCCCGCACGAGCCGTTCGATCTCAGCCTGTTCGGATTTCCGGACGATAACGGGCAGATCGGCGATATCGCCGGCCTGAAAATTGATGGTCGGGGCAAGCACGCTCAGCAGTCTGGCAGCGGGCTGAGAATTCGCGAAGCCGAGCAGATAACAGAGCAGATCATCGGTGAAGCAGCTCATGCCTGCAACATCGAAGATCTGTCCCGGCGGTTTATACCGGAAGGAGGCCTTTGCCGATGAAACAAGCGACCACGAAACCGATTCCCGGAAATAATACTGCATATTCTGCGGGCGGGAGCGGAGTTTTCCGTTCGCATTGCGAAAGCTGCGGATTGCCGCGCCGTTGTCCTCCCAGTTGACGACATATGCCTGATTTCCGTACCATTTCCGGAATTCTCCGCCCTTGTTATAGGGAAACCAGCGCTTTCCGGATGCAGCGGCCTCATCGGTGCTGTGCATGCCGAAGCCGATTGAATCGAACGGCACCTCATACCACATCCGGACAAACCGTTCATTGCAGCCGGTCGCAAGTCCCTGTCTGGGCTTTGCGAGCATCCCGACGGTGGGATGCCGGAATGCGCGGGTCAGCGCCGGACTGACCCAGTAGGCGACCGGACAGCCCGGTATGCCGGAAAAGCTGTCTGTTCCGGTTTCATAATAATAGCCGCACTGCCGGTTTGCGATTGCCTCCAGCACCTTCTGCCGCTGCAATTCCATGCCGCCGCGGAAATCGGTCAGACGGATATAGCAGCCCGGCTTTCCGGTGCGGCTGTTCCGCAGCACAAAGGTGCAGACCGGGACAGTAGCCTCCTCAAATGCGGAATATTCGAGCTGAATCAGGCTTTCGAGCGTCATTTCGCTGTAAATGCGCCTGCGCAGCTTTTCGTAGGAATGTATGAACATCCAGACATAGGGGGTGAGCAGACCGATCAGGCCGGAAGGCTTGGCCAGCTCTGCACACCGCACGGTGAATGCCGAAAACAGGTCGGAGCGGTAATCTGTATATTCTCTGCGGATAAAATCGGCAAGTGCGGGCATCATACCGCTGTTTGCCATATAGGGCGGGTTTGTGCAGACCGCATCATACCGCAGATTCAGTATCTCAGAAAGCTGCTGCATGGCAGCAAGACGACGGCGGAGGGACGGTTCCGGCAGTGCCGCGATCATCTGCGCGGTCTGTGTATCGGGTGCGGCAGGGCGAAGCAGCGAGCCGAAGACCGCTGCATGTGCAAACTGTGCTGCAAACGGCCGGAGCATTTCGGGAAGCTGCGCGTTACGGACACCGGCAGCATCGGCAAAGCAGGCCAGATTGAGCGGCGGTGCCGTCCGGAGTGCGCCGGGGTCATATTCCCGCGCCTTCATCCGGAGTGCAAAGCAGGCAAGCTGCCATGCGCGGCGGTCAATGTCCAGCCCGTACAGATTGCGCGTGAGAATGGAATGCACGGCCTCTGCTGCCGGTCTGCCGCATGCGGTATAGAGCTGCATCAGCAGATCAAACAGATATACCAGAATATGCCCCGCGCCCATGCAGGGGTCAATCACACGGAGCGATTCCGGACTGCGCGGCGGTATATCCTTCTGTATTATGTCGGTCTGCGCAGAAGCATTTATATAGTATTGCCAGTCTGCATTCGCCGGAAGTCCGTTTGTCTCTGCCCAGAGGCGGCCCAGCGTATTCTGTGCCATATAGCGGACAATCCAGTCCGGCGTAAAAATCTGAGTGGCAGCGGGGAGCGCCTCTGCACTGATTTTGAGATTCCGCTTCAGATCGGCGAAGGCACTGTCCTTTGGCTCTGCATTGTAATACTGATACAGCCAGCCGACGGTCTGCACCTGTCCGCGCCATTCTGCCTCCGGGATGTCCCGCCGCAGATGTGCGATCAGACCTTCCGGATGCAGAAGTACCGCCGGGAACAGCCTGTCGGCAAGGCTGTCATTCTGCCCGAACAGCTCCGGCAGCGACGGCCGCAGAGCATCGAGCAGCGCGTAAATCTGCGAACGAAAGGCCTGCTCCTGCGCCGCCGAACCGGTCAGCGGCGCATCTGCAAGCGGCTGCACATTGTCCGGCAGATATCCGTTTATCTCCATGAACCGCAGTGCGGTGAGCCGGATGAACCATGTGCAGGCCGCCGCACTGATTTCCTGCGGAGAATACGTCCCGCTTTCTGCGGCGCATTTTGCGGCTGCATCCGTCAGCATAAGCCGTGCGGATGCTGCAAATTTCCGGAGCACTGTGATGTTCATGGCTTCACCTCGGCTTTCATTCGTTTTTGTCAGGCGGGGAGCAATCCTTTTTTATATTAGGGTATGTAATTTTTTAGGTGGTCGGAAAAATAAGGTTAAAACAAATAGCTTTAATTTCGCCCATATTAAAAGTTTCGCTCAAGCCTTTTCAAAGGCTTGCGGGTCGAGGGCAGAGCCCTCGTCGCTCTCCGCAGAGAGCGAAATTCCCCAGCGTTCGATAAGGGGAAGATTGGGGCTTGGGGAAAGTACCCCGTAGGGCTGCTTTCCCCATTCAAAATAGCATCGCGAAGCGATACCTTATTCTATTTAACCGTTCTAAACCACCTTTTTTGTGCGAGAATCCACCCAAATCTATATTAGCCCTTATATTATAAATCGTAGCTTTCCGTGAGGCTGCGGAGCTCGGCTGCAATATCTTCGATCGTGCGGAGCGTGTTATTCCGGATGCATTCGACCGTATCCCAGCCCAGCCGCACTGCACAGTGATCGGCTGCCAGACGGGTGCGCTTCAGATACGCAAGGTCGGCCTCATGGATATCTTTTTTGCTGCTGTCGCCGCTGTAGCGTTCGTCCATGAGTGTCTGACTGACCTCCGGGTCTACCCGCAGATAAATGACATGTGCCGGCGCCGGAATGCCGAGCAGCGTATATTCATAGTCAAACAGCCAGCGGAGAAATGCATCCCACTGTGCATCGGGCAGCTTGGCGCACTGGTGAATTGCATTGGATGTTGTGTAGCGGTCTGCAATGACGATGCCGCCGGCCCGGTAGAATTCACCCCAGTGCTGCATATAGCTCGCATAGCGGTCAACCGCGTAAAAGCTCGAAGCCGCATAGGGATTCACTGCATCGGGCGTGCTGCCGAAATCGCCCCGCAGATACATTTTGACCAGCGCCGATGAATCACTGTCATAATCCGGGAATGATACCTGCATGACCTGCTTTCCGCTGCGCTGCAATGCCTCAAGGAGCAGCTTCGACTGTGTAGCCTTGCCGCTGCCGTCAAGACCCTCGATGACAATCAGTTTTCCGTTCATAATATGCTCCTTTCTTCGCATGTGCCTGCTGCGGAATGGTATCCGCAGTACCACTATTCTAGCACAATTTGCTGCGCATGTCAACTGAACGGAGCCGGAAGGGAACGGGTAATCGGAACACTGCTTTTTATCTGTCTGAAATCAAATAGCAAAAAGTGCATTTCATGCCGGATTTTACCGTGCATGTTCAAATAGAATCAGCTTATAATACTATCACGGCAGCACTTCAAAGCAAGCATCGGCGGACAATCCGTTTGATGCGCAGGAGGCTTTGATGAAAATGAAAACGGCTGCCCGTTTGAATGATATGATGAAAAGGAGTCACACACAATGAAGGGTGAAATGACACAGAAGGGCAAGGAAGCCCTCGAACGTTTTAAGATGGAGTCTGCGAATGAAGTCGGCGTTACGCTGAACAACGGCTATAACGGCGATCTGACCTCCCGTCAGGCCGGTTCGATCGGCGGACAGATGGTCAAGAAAATGATTGACGCATATAAGATGCAGTAATCAGTATTCGCAAGAGCGGGCGGCTTCCGTTACAAGGGAGCCGCCCGTTTCGTATTATAAAAGCGCGGAATTTCCCTATCGTTCAAAAGCGCGAAAAGAGAGGGCTTGGGGGAGAGAAAACAAGAGTTTTCTTTCCCCCATTCCACAATAATATGTACCGCTCTTGTACAGACTGATATTTGAACAATCAATCCGCGATTTGGCCACTTCCTTTTCCCGGCACATAGTTGACAACGAAGAAAAAGCATGCTATAATTAGAATACTAACTTTCAATAAGGAGGCCGTGCCATGAATTCGGAACAGAATACAGTACAGCGGCATACGCCTGAGACACTGAAAGAGATTGGACAGACAAAACTTGCAGCGTATATCGAGGCACAGGGTGCAGCGCAGCAGGAGCAGATTCTGGCGCAGCTTGCCGAGCTTGATCTGTCGGTGCTGGATGCCGGAGCGGCAGAGGAGGCGCGCGGTATATTTTCACCGCTTCAGGCAATGACCCGTGCAGAGATCAGCCGTCAGCGCGCCCGGTATACAGAGGCGGGCCTTGCAGCGATCCGGGCAGGCAAGGTCGGCGCAGTGATGCTTGCCGGCGGGCAGGGGAGCCGTCTGGGCTTTGAGAAGCCAAAGGGCATGTACAACATCGGCGAGACCCGCACCCTGTATATTTTTGAATGTCAGATCCGGAATCTCATGGAGGTGACGGAGCAGGCGGGCGCATGGGTACCGCTTTTCATCATGACAAGCGAGGATAACTGGGCGGATACCCGTCAATTCTTTGCGGAGCAGGATTATTTCGGATATAATCCGGAGTATATCCGCTTTTTCAGGCAGGAGCAGCTTCCGGCAGTCGATCTGGACGGACAGCTTATGCTGAACCCGTCCGGCATGGTGCTCACAGCCCCGAACGGCAACGGCGGCTGGTATGCGTCCATGGAGCGGAACGGAATGCTGGAGAGCATCCGTGCTGCCGGGATTGAGTGGCTGAATGTGTTTGCGGTAGACAATGTGCTTCAGCGGATTGCCGATCCGTGCTTTGTCGGAGCGGTGATCGAATCGGGACGGGAGAGCGGTGCGAAGGTTGTTGCGAAGGCTGCACCGGACGAGCGAGTCGGCGTGCTTTGTCTGGAGGACGGCCGCCCGTCGATCGTGGAATATTTTGAAATGACGGACGAAATGCGGACGCTCCGTGAGCCGGACGGCACACTTTCCTATAATTACGGCGTGATTCTGAACTATCTGTTCCGTGTCGATTGTCTGGACCGCACGCTTGGGGTCAGCCTGCCGCTGCACCGTGCCTGCAAAAAGCTCCGGTGCATGGAGCCGGACGGGACAGTGGTTGTCCCGGAGGAACCGAACGGCTATAAATTTGAGACACTGGCACTTGATCTGGTGCGCCTTCAGGAAAGCTGTCTGGCATATGAGGTTGACCGCAGCAGGGAGTTTGCACCGGTGAAGAATAAAACCGGTGTGGATTCCGCAGAGAGCGCGCAGCGGCTGCTGCGTCTGAACGGATACGTGCTTTGATCCAGACTCATTAGATTCTCCCCCACATTCCGCGCTGCGCTGATATCAAAGCTTTATGCCATAGTATTACTGAATTCTTTTCGGAATTACTATGGCATTTCTGCAGCCTTTTCAGCAGCAGGTATCGACAATTTCATTGAAAAACTGAATGACTGAATTCTGATGAATTTCAGCAGATGCATCAGCATACTGTCCCTGAGCAATTTGTTGCGCTCAGGGGCAGTATTTCTGTATGGGAATTTTAATCCGGGATTTGTGTTCAGGCTGTATCTGTTCTGCGGTTTTCATTGCCATTTTTGATGCGGTATGGTATAATAAAGCAGAAGCCGGAAAAATTTTTCCGAAATATGTAACCTGCCCGCAGGGATTCCCGTCGTAATGAGTAGGGACAGGTCAGCGAAAGGAGGCACACTGCATGGATGACTGCGAAATCATTGAGCTGTTCTTTCAGCGCGATGAACGGGCACTGTCAGAAACCTCCGGCCGCTACGGCGGCATGTGCTGCCGGCTGGCCAAACGGATTCTCGGCTCACAGGAGGATGCCGAGGAATGCTGCAACGATGTGCTTCTCAAGCTCTGGAACGCCATTCCCCCGGACAGACCGCAGCGCTTTGCCGCGTATCTGGTCCGTGTCGTCCGAAACACCGCGCTTGACCTCTATGAGAAGCTCCATGCCGCAAAGCGCGGCGGTACGCAGACTGCCGTTGCACTCGACGAGCTCGCGGAATGCCTCCCCGCGCCCGATGATGTCGAGGAGGCGCAGTCCGCCGCCGAAACAGGCGAAATGCTCAACCGCTTTCTTGCCGATCTGCCCGACCAGACACGCAATATCTTTGTTCTGCGCTATGTATATCTCATGCCGGTCAAGGATATTGCTGCGAAAACCGGCGTATCTGTCAGCAAGGTCAAGGTCGTGCTGCACAGAACGCGCAATGCCCTCAAAAAATGGATGGGAGGTGAAATCCCATGAATGCAAAGACACTTCTGCGGGGATTCAGTGAAATTGACCCGCGCTATCTCGAAGCCGCTATGCAGGCGGGCGCTGATGCAGAGGGCGAACCGGAGACCGGTGCCAAAGCGCATGCCAAATCTCCGCCGGAGGCGGAAGCGATGCCTGTTGTGACGGTTCACCGCAATGTCGGAAAACGGCTGCGGATTGCCGGATGGGCGGCAGCAGCGGCATGTCTGCTGCTGGTCGGCGGCGCAATGCTGCATCTGCGGCAGTCCGCGAAGGAAAATGTGCTGATCCCGCCGGCCTCACAGGACGATCTGTATGTCGAGATCACCGGCACCGCCGCGACTGCGCTGACAACCGTGTCCGCACAGACCGTGACTACGCACACAACGGCTGCCGGTCATATTGTTTCGACCGCCGGAACGCTTCCCCCGGAGGACGAATTCACACCGAGTGAGCCGCCGCAGCCGGCTTTCACAGAAGGCAGCACTGCGGCACAGACTGTTCTGACACAGACAGCCGTGCAGACAGCCCTGACGGACGGTGAGACTGCGCCGTCTGCCGAAACGCGGGCAACAGAAGATGCAGGTGTGCATCCATTCCGGCCCGGTACTGCGTATGCGGGACAGATGCCTGTTCTGGTTGCAATGGCAGACCGCAGCGGCACATTGCCCGGCGGCATGCAGTTTGAGGCGGTGAATGATGCACAGGCGGTTTTGCAGTATCTTGCCGGGGATGATCCGGCCGTAACTGTCGGCGAAGGACAAAAGGACAGCAGCACCGCAGATTTCATCATGCGTTCACCCGAAATGCTGCGCGTCTGCTGGCAGACCGCCGATCACCGCTGGGAGGAATACGGCGTTCAGAGTGCCGTGCTCGATGCAGACGGCGTGCTGCACCTCAGCGTTTGTATGTATTCCGGCGGCGGGCAGACAGAAACAGCCCCCTGGATCTATGAAACCGCACTGCTCTTTGCCGGCGGTTCCATGCCGGCAATTCGTGACGTTCAGCTCGATCTGCAATACTTTGAGGAGCAGAACGGCATTTCGCAGTGGCTCGCATTCAATGCGGCACTTCAGGACGATGTTCAGATTCAATATGCACAGTAAAAAATCTCAATATGAAACGGAGGTCATTCAAATGAAACACTATATGAGAATTCTGGCCGGACTCGGCAGCCTTGCAATTCTGATGCAGAACGGAGCGGCATTCCCTGCGGTGCCCCGCATCACTGCACAGGCCGCATCGGTCGAATCCATGCATCTTCGTGTATTTACCTACGATTTCGGCAGCTTTCAGGCGCTTTATGATACCGTATCAAAAAAATGGTACGATACGGAGGGCAATCCGCTGGAGGCTGAGAGTAAAAATGAGCAGTCAGCGCGGTTCAACGGGCAGGATGTGACCGTCAACCTCACCACCGGAAATGTCGTTGACAGCATGGGCGGCGAGCTGCCGGCGCTGAGTCAGTGCGTCGCGGACTACCTCGGCCGCACCGATGAATGGATTTCCTATGCGCCGCAGTATTACGACAAGGCGCAGCAGCGGTATGTAGATGTTCCGAAGCCGGAGCAGTTTCCGCTGAGCTTCCGCTTCGATCAGGAAAGTGATAAATTTGCCTGCAATCTCTATTTCGGCGATCAGTTCTACTGCACGCTGGCCTATCAGCAGCAGGGCTATGCAGCGGAGGCTGCCGTGCTGGGCGAGCGCACGACCGCGCGGTCATTGCCGTTTACCGATATCGGCGACACGACCCTTGACGGCGAGGTCAATGTCTGCGATGCCGTGCTGACCTGCCGCACCGTCGGCGATGAGGTGGATGTGCCGATCACCGAGCTCGGCCGCGAGCTTGCAGACGCAAACAAGGACGGCAAGGTCGATGCCGAGGATACCTCGACCATGATGTTCCGGCTCGCGGGCATTGACCCGGTGGCCAGACGCTATCCCGATATCATTGATACATGGGCGGAGATCCGCACATCCCAACAGCTTCAGATTCCGGTGAATGAAATGTATGCAATGGCGGAGAAATCCGGCAATCAGCTCGACAGCGGCGCGGCCTACACCGGCGGATTCGCATGTGCCTCATCTCTGTCGGCGGCGGGCGATGAGCAGGCCACATCGGAGATTGTCTACTATTACCGCGCACCGGATGCGACGCCTTCCGGCATTTACTGCATCCGGAAAGCAGAGTTCAACCCGAACAACAGAACTGTTCAGCTTTACATCGGCCGCTGCGAATCCGCAACGACAGATGTTCAGCCGGATGTCAGAAGATTCTCGCTGCTGCTGCCGGATGAGAAATATGATTTCAGCGGCTGGGATTTCAAGCTCATCGCAGAGGATATGAGCTATAATGCGGTGCAGGCAGCCGCAGATGACCGCAGCGTGCAGCTCATCAAGAAGGGCACTGCGATGACCGATAAAATCGCTGTCGAAGATGTGCAGCAGACCAGTCCGGATGCGGATTCGGCAGAGGTGTTCGAGTACGGCGGCATGATCGAAAACGGCGGCGAATTCGAGCTGTACGATGTTGTCCGCACGGACGATTATGACACGCTGAAGCTCTCCTATGTCAATGGAAAATTCAAAAATGGGACAATCCATATCAACAGCATCGAAATGGATTCCTTCGGCGCATTGGTCGTGCATGCATCCAGACTGCCCTATGACGGCGGAAAACCGAATGCGGGCGTGCATCTGACCGACATCAGGCTGCAGCACGGCGTCCTCCCGGAGCCGACCGGTGTCCGCTATGTATTTGACGGTACCGATGCGCTGCAGGAGCTGACCGCAATCAGCGCTGCAAAGCAGGACAGCAGCACCAGACATGCAATGTTTGCCAGAGCAACGGTCGATGACAATGCAGAGTGCGAGACCATCCGCTCCTGGCTGGAGGGAGGAACGAACGGCTACTTCGCAACATTCTTCTGCGATGCGCATACCCGCTTGGTGGATGACGAGGATGTTGCAGCACTTCAGGGGCAGTTCCGAGATTCCGCTTCCGTTTATGTGATGCATGACTGCCAGACACATTATGCGGTCACCGGCGCCGTGCTCGATCAGTTCAACCATACGCTTACGCTGACCGTCGGCTATTACAACGATCAGAGCGGCTTGGCCTCTGTTGAGCCGATCTTCTCCAGAGTGACGCTCGACTGGCCGCAGTATCGGCTCCAGTGCTCGAATGTCAAAATGGATGTCCAGTTTGTCAATTACGGCACGGATGAGGAAGCCTTTGAAGCGGCGAGCAAGAGCTATGTCTATATCGAAGATGTGCTCCATGAGAGTGAAGGCACCGCACAGCATGAGATTCCATGCAGCATCACAGAGGATTGGATGGATTTCCCTGCACCCGGTGATTCAGAGCCGGCTATGCCTTCTGTCTGGCAGGTCAGAAATGCAAATGAATACAAGGCATACTGCAAGGCGTTCGGCCTTGAGGAAAATGCCGATACCGCAGAGCGCCTCAAAACCAAGGACCTCATTTTCGTCAGAGCAACGGATTCCCCCTGCCAGCAGGAGCGTCTGAGCCGCGTGCATGTGTCCTATGACGGAACACTGGCAATGTATATCGCGCAGTGGGGTCTGGAGGATGTCTGCTATGAGATCGGTCTCCCGTCGGTCTACACGATCGAAACCGCGAAGGGCGCGATGCCGACCGTCGGAAAGGTGAAGATCAGCTATCTGAATTATACCAGCAGCGTCACTGAGGGCTACGGTGCCGATCATATGCGCTTTGTCCTCGAAAACTGGAACAAGGCTGACAGCATCACCTATTCTGAGCCGGTTGTGCCGAGAGAATGGCTGCTTGGGGATACGGCGGTCGAGAGCCCGCAGATGTGGTATGAAACATCCGAAACCCTGCAAAGCAGCAAGGCCAATGCGGCGGCAGGCTATGTGCTGACAGACCCCGAAGAAATCGCGGAGCAGCTCACACTCTGCGGCGAAAATGCAGCAGACTGGGATATTTCCGGCTGTGATATGCTGGTGCTGAGCGTCAACGGCCTGAACACGGGCGTTCTGCCGGCACTGAAGTCCGCAGAGATCGACTGCCCGAGCGGCAGGCTCAATGCCGAAATGGTCACGTATCTTCCGCAGGAAAGCGCACAGAATCGCCTCTGTGCCGTGAATATGTGCTTCCTGATTGAAAAGGACAAGCTGCCGGACTTCAGTTCCGTGAATGTGAATGTCACCGCTGCAAGCGATGCTTATACCGTGCAGTCCGCGCAGAAAACCAAACTCACGATCTCCGCAGTACCGAACAGCAATGCCGGCCGGCAGGCTGCCGTGCTCACCGGAGCGCCGGTCAGCAGAACGCTGCCCATGGCGGACGATTATCCGGCAGCACCGATCACCGATGCATCACTGATTATTGACAAAACTGCGGTCGAAGAGCTGATAAAGGGCGGCGGCTGGAACAGCGATGCAATAAAATCCCTTGACCCGCAGAAAACGTCGCTGCTGCTCGTGTCAGTACCGAATTCCTATCAGCAGATTCACATTGAGAAAGCGTCCTGTGCGTCTGACGGTCAGATCTGGCTGGAAATCGGCGGCTGCGGCAAAGCAGAAAACCACACGACAGAATTCTGTCTTGCACTCCCGTCCAACCAGACGGTTGTCAGCTATGCATCGGATACTGTTATCGTTTCCGATCATAACTACGGTGATGCCGAAAGCATCGAATACCGCATGACTGAGCCGCGCAGCCTGACCGTTTCTGAGGCAAAGAGCTCTGAGCTGGAAATCATCGGCGATCAGGCGGGCTGGTTTGAGTCCGCTGATTCCGCCGCAGAAGCGGAAAAACCGGCATATGAGGTCATCAAGGCCGTTGACAATGAGCGCGAAAAGCAGGAAGATCTGCTGAAGGCTGCCGGGCTTCCGGTTCCGGAGCAGCCGCTCGACCTGCTTGTGCTGCGGATTCCGATGAACTGCGGCGGCAATCAAGCCGGTGTGCAAAGCCTGTTCCTGCGCGACGACTACGTCCTGCGTGCGAATGTGGGAATTTATACCGGAGAGATGCAGTATACTGCTATGACCCACATGACGATTGTGATTCCCGTTCATCAGGGCATGCTGGATCCGATGGAGGATGTTGAATTCGGTATTTCCAAATTCTGCTGGGATAGCTGGAACCGGGATCTGTCAGAGCAGCTTTTCCGGGAATCGCTGCCGGAAAAACTGTCAATCAACACGCTTGAGGGCTTCTGATGAAAACAGCATAATACAAAGAGGGACACCCATTTTCGGGTGTCCCTCCGCTTGTCGATAAAGGAACGGGGCATCCGAAACCGGATACCCCGCTTTATATACGGTAAATGCATATCCGCAGCCCGTCAGGGGAAACTGCTTATCTTGCAGCCTGCCGATCAGGACTGCGCTTTGTGTTACCGGCTCTCGTCGCTGAAGCCGCTGTCTACCAGTTCAACCAGCGATGCGACTGCCTGCTCCTCGTCGGTGCCGTCCGCGATGATGCGGATTGCGGTGCCGCCGACAATGCCAAGCGACAGAATACCGAGCAGAGACTTCGCATTTACGCGGCGCTCCTCCTTCTCGATCCAGATTGCAGAGCGGAACTCATTTGCCTTCTGGATGAAGAATGTTGCAGGACGAGCGTGCAGACCCACCTGATTCTGAACCATAACATCTTTGATACACATAAACTTTCTCTCCTTTGAATAATTCATTAACCCGATATGCCAAAATAGACGGCTTATGCGGCCTGTTCCGTGGCTGCTCCGCCACACGCGGAAAACAAAGGCATGAATGACAGATGCTGAACGCTGAGTAACGGAGAGGCACTGCGGTACTACGCTGCCTGACCAGCCGTATTCGCCGAATTAACGATATGTAATTCTGTTTGTAAATATACATAACGTATACTCACCAAATCCCCAACTGCGTTCCGCTCTTTTTTATTTCCACGGAATCATGTTATCATTATACTGTTTTTCTCCTGATTCGTCAATGTCTTTTCTACACAAAAGCCGCTCTTTGGAGCAAATTTCTCCCCTATGCTACATTTGAAACGATAGTGCGCCTCTCGGTTTGGGCAGTTTCACGAAAACGGATTGTTGAAAGTGGTTGAAAACCTTTGTTTGCGGTGCCGCTTTTCAACAATAGAATTTGTTGAAAGTCACAACAACCCATTCGTTTCCTGTTCTTTTGACCATTTTGCATAAAGGTCCGGACGGCGTTCTCTGGTCAGGAGCCGGCTTTGCTCGGCGCGCCACTGTGCAATGTTTTTGTGATGTCCGCTCAGGAGCACCGGCGGAACAGCCTCGCCCTCCCAGATTTCCGGCCGGGTATACTGCGGGTATTCCAGCAGGCCGTTGAAGTGGCTTTCCTCCTCATAGGCCTCGGAGGAGGGGAGCACATTTTCACACATCCGTGCGATCGCATCGGTAAGCACCAGCGCAGGCAGCTCACCGCCCGTGACAACATAATCCCCGATTGAGATTTCCTCATCGCAGATGCGGTCGAGCACGCGCTGGTCGATGCCCTCATAGTGGCCGCAGAGCAGGAACAGCCGCGGCATCTGAGCCAGCTCCCGCACGCGCTGCTGCGTCAGCGTGTGCCCTTTCGGGGACATATATATTGTATGCATCGGCACTGCCGAGCGTTCCTGCACTGCCCGCCAGCAGTCATAGACGGGCTGTGCCTGCATGACCATGCCCATGCCGCCGCCGAACGGCGAATCATCGACGCGGTTGTGGCGGTCGGTCGTGTAGTCGCGAATCTGGTGACAGTTGACCTCGATTGCGCCCTTTGCGCGTGCGCGGCCGAGGATGCTCGCGGACAGAACCGCCTCGCACATCTCCGGAAACAGCGTTGCAATCTCAATAATCATCAGTCAAACAGTCCCTCCAGCGGACGGATGACGATGCGGTCTGCGATGTCGTCAATTTCCAGCACAACCTGCGGAATCACCGGCACCAGCAGCGTTTTTCCGTCCGGTGCCGCAACCTCATACACATCGTTCGCACCTGTTTGCAGGACATCGCGCAGTGTTCCGTATTCCATGCCGTTGTCAGCATCGACGACAGTCATGCCGATCAGGTCCTGCACAAAATGGGTCTCATCATCCAGCTCGACGTCCCTGCGGTTCATATACAGCACGGTATTCCGCAGTGCATTCGCGGCCTCCGGCGTGTCGATGCCCTCAAATTTAACGAGTGCCATATTTTTCTGCACGCTTGCCCGCTCGATCTGCATCGGCTCATGTGCATTTCCGCGGTAGAGCGTTTCAAAGCTGCACAGAAATTCCGCCGAATCACACCACGGCATGACCTTGACCGTGCCGTTCAGTCCGTGAACATTGACGATTTTGCCGATTTCCAAAAACTGTTTTTTCATGTGATATTCCTTATTTTTTTCCGAGGGCGGCACGCTGAATCACCTTGACGATCTCAACGATCGGGACGATTGCAGCGGCGAGCAGAAATGCCCAGAGATACTGCGTACCTGCCAGCTTTTCCAGCGAGAATACGCCGCGCAGAGCCGGCACCAGCATGACCGGAACGGTCAGTACGAACGACAGCAGGATTGCGCCGAGCAGTGCGAGATTGCGGCTGTGCATGGTGAATACGGAACCGCGCAGGCTGCGCATGTTCCATGCGTGGAGCATTTCGCAGACAGAGAGCGTCAGGAACGCCATGGTCGTGCCGGCAGCAGGGGAGGTCTGTGCGCCGATGACATAGGAGGCGATCGTCAGGCCGGAGATCACCAAGCCCTGCCAGAGCAGGTTCACGCCCATGCCGTCTGCAAAGATATGGGTATTGCTGCTGCGGGGCTTGCGCTGCATGATGCCGCGTTCTGCGGGCTCCATGCCCAGCGCAACGGCCGGGAAGCAGTCAGAGATCAGGTTAATCCAGAGCAGATGCACCGGGCTGAAGATCGTGAACGCGCCGCCGGTGAGGGAGCCGAGCCCGATCGTTGCGATGAGGATGCAGATGACCTCACTGAGATTGCTCGAAAGCAGGAACTGGATTGCCTTGCGGATATTGTCGTAGATGCGGCGGCCCTCCTCGACCGCACCGACGATTGTTGCGAAGTTGTCGTCCGTCAGCACCATATCCGCAACGTTCTTTGTGACGTCGGTGCCGGTGATGCCCATGCCCACGCCGATATCGGCGCTTTTGATCGAGGGTGCATCGTTGACGCCGTCGCCGGTCATAGCGGTCGTCATCTTCTTTTTGCGCCATGCATTGACGATGCGTACCTTATGCTCAGGCTGCACGCGCGCATAGACGCTGTAGTCGCCGACATGCTCGTTGAATTCGTCGTCCGGAATTGCAGAGAGCTCCGCGCCGGTCAGCGCTTTCTGTCCTTCGCCGAGAATGCCGAGCTCCTTGGCAATCGCGACGGCCGTATCTCTGTGGTCGCCGGTAATCATGACCGGACGGATGCCGGCAGTGCGGCAAAGTCCGATCGCATCCTTGACCTCCGGACGAACCGGGTCGATCATGCCGGTCATGCCGATATAAACGAGGTCATGCTCCAGCGCGGTCGGAGAAATATGGTCGGGCAGCATGGTCAGCTCGCGGCAGGCGGCCAGCAGCACGCGCAGTGCCTTGTCTGCCATTTCCTTATTCTGCCGCAGGATCTCGGTGCGGTCGGCATCGGTCATCGGACGCGCCTTGCCGTTTTCGAGAATCATCGTGCAGCAGCGCAGCACCTCATCGGGTGCGCCCTTGGTGTATTGGATATAGCCCTTTTCTGTCTGATGCACCGTGGACATCATCTTGCGGAGCGAATCAAACGGTGCTTCTGCGACACGCGGCGTTTCTTTTTCCAGTGCATATTTTTTGAATCCGCATTTGTTCGCGTAGGCGACGAGCGCGGCCTCTGTCGGCTCACCGGTCACGGTATCGTCCGCATTGAGCTGCGCGTCACAGCAGAGTGCCATGGCCTTTGCGAGCAGGTCTTTGTCATCGGTGTGTTCTTCGACGACGGTCATTTTATTCTGCGTCAGGGTACCGGTCTTGTCGGAGCAGATGACCTGCGCACAGCCCAGCGCTTCAACGGCGGTCAGCTTGCGGATAACCGCGCCGCGCTTCGACATGTTTGTGACGCCGATCGACAGCACGACCGTCACGACGGCGGCAAGGCCCTCCGGAATCGCGGCAACCGCGAGGCTGACGGCGATCATAAACGAATTGAGGAAGCCCGGAAGCGTAACAGCGTGGGACTTCATATACATTTGCAGGACACTGATGCCGAGAATCAGCACACAGATGCCGAGCACAGCCACGGACAGAATCTTGCTGAGCTGCGAGAGGCTCTTTTGCAGCGGTGTTTCATCGTCCTCCGCATTGGCGATTGCGCCGGCGATCTTGCCCATTTCGGTCTGCATGCCGGTTGCCGTGACAACTGCCTCTGCACGGCCGTAGGCGATGCTGCTGCCCATGTAGATCATGTTTTTGCGGTCGCCGAGCGGCACCTCATCGCCGGAAAGCGGCTCGGTATCCTTATCCGACGGGACGCTCTCACCGGTCAGCGCGGATTCCTCCGCCTTCAGAGCGGCGGCTTCGAGCAGGCGGCAGTCCGCAGGGACATTGTCGCCGGCCTCAAGCGTGATGACATCGCCGACCACAAGCTCCGAGCTCGGAACGACGATCAGCTCGCCGGAGCGGAACACCTTGCTCTGCGCGGCACTCATTGCCTGAAGCGCTGCAATCGCTGCCTCCGCCTTATTTTCCTGATAGACGCCGAGCACGGCGTTTGCGATGACAACAAACAGAATAATGAACACATCGGCTTCGAGCTTGCCGTCCTGAATGATGCCGGTAATCGCAGAGACAGCGGCCGCAGCGAGCAAAACCAGAATCATCGGGTTTTTGAACTGTTCGAGGAATCGTGCAGCCAGAGATTTCTGCGGCGGCTCATCGAGCTTGTTCGGCCCGTTTTTCGCGAGGCGGGCGGCAGCTTCGGGAGCGGTCAGACCCTCCTTGCTGCTCTGAACCTCCTTGAGTACTGCTTCGGTCGATTCCAGATAATGCTTCATTTCCTTAACAAACCTCCCATTCGTACATCAGGCGCACACAGTCCGCCGGTTCTCCGGCATTCTGCATGCGCCGACTACTATTATAGCAAAAAACGGAACAAATTACAAGCCGCTTTGCAAAATTTTACAGAAACCTAACATTGCAGGCACGGCGAAGCCCCGCAGATTCCGGGCCGCGGGGGTTATTATTTCTTGCGGAAAGATGCAGAGTATAGTATAATAGAAGTGTTCGGGCGGGTGTAACCTCAGCGCAGAAAATCCATACTGTATAGGTGAGATCTCAAAACGAATCAGGGGAGGTGAGAACATGACAGACCGTGAGCTGCTTGCATTATACGCGGCGAAGGACGAGCGTGCAATCGCGGAAACCGACGCAAAATACGGCAAAATCTGCCGGCAGACAGCCCGGCGCATTCTCGGCAGCGCAGAGGACGCGGAGGAGATCGTGAACGATGTGCTGCTGCGCGCATGGCGCAATGTGCCGGCGGGACAGCCGGAAAAGCTGCTGCCCTATCTGAAAACCATGACCCGCAATCTCGCAACCAACCGTCTTGACCGCTATACTGCGAAGCGCAGGCAGTGCGAACGGAATTCCGCAGTGCTGGACGAGCTGTCCGAGTGCATTGCAGCGCCGGAATCCGTTGACGACGCGCTCGATCGGCGGCTGCTGGCGGAGGCGGTGCAGCGTTTTCTGCATACGCTCAGTGAGGAGGCGCGGGCGGTATTTCTGCTGCGGTATTATTATGTACTGCCGGTCGCGGATATCGCTGCACAGCGCGGCATCGGCATCAGCCGGGTCAAGGTCATGCTTCTCCGCAGCCGAAAGAAGCTGAGAGCTTATCTGGAACAGGAGGAATTCTTATGACGAACCGTGATTTATTTGACGCGATCGGGATGCTGGATGCGGCAGAATGCAGAAGGGCGCTTGCACCGAAGAAAAAAGCGCCCTCGCACGGCAGAGCGTTCCGCATCACGGCGGCAGTTTCGGCAGCGGCGGTGCTTGCGTTGACCGCAGGGGCATCGCTGTGGATATTCAGCCGTCTGAAGCGCGGCGATCTGCGTGTCACTGCACCGGCTGCGGAACCGAATGTACCGGCGTCGGAACTACAGGAAATTCTCGTGCAGGAGCGCACCGTTCCGTTTGACGATATTTCGGATGCCATGATCTGCTTCATGTCGCCGGCCTATGCGCCCTATGCGCTGACCGTTTCGGCAGCGGAGCAGCAGACGCTTGCTGCGGCGCTGGAACAGGCACACTGGACGGAAATCGACGGTGCGGTATCCGAACCGGACGGCGAGCACAGTCCGATGTATGTGTACAACAACGGAACGGCGTTCTGCGTGACGCAATGCAATCTGATGCAGGATGACCGGAATGTTGTAAAGATCGAGCAGAACGGCAGAAGCCGGTATTATGCGGTAGACAGTTCGGCATGTGCGGCGATCGCGAAGGCGGCGAATCCGGAACATGCGGACACAAAGAACGGCAATCTGACATGGTGTCCGGTTTATTCGGTCAACACAGAGGATATCTGGAAAAACTTTGTGGTTGACCGGAAAGAATGCGACATGACAACAAAGGACGGCATATTCTATAAAATGAGCAACACCTGCGATTATTTTGACCGCGCATCGGGGCATGTCTATGAGCTTGAGCGTCTGGAGGAGAACTTTGTTCCGGCAATTCAGAGCGGCGGACAGGTGACACAGCCCGGCGGCAGCAGCCTTGACGGAAATAAGCGCTGGTTCCGGGAGTATCAGTCCGTCTTCTCGACTGACCTGTGCGCTGCGTTTTCCGTTGAGCATACCGAGGTGACGCTTTGGCACTGCGATCCGGCGCGGATGTTATCGGATGATTCCGCGGAGTTGATTCCGGAGGGGATGTGTGGGGTATATACCGAACCGGAGCAGCGTTATCGGTTCGACCTGACCACCGGCGAATACGAAAAGATGCACAGCAGCCAGCACAGGTATGTCTCGCAGCCGGTCGAAAATGACGCGCATCATTGGTATGACGAGGAAGGCACGGATGTCTGGCAGGCGCGGAACAAGATCACGAACTGCGATTTTTCCGATGAAGCGATTTCGCCGTATTACCTTGCGCTGAACTATCTGTATGACTTTGACAACTGGGAAATCGCCGGAAATGAGACTGTGGACGGGCGGGAATGCGTCCGCATCACGGGACACCTGACCGGTTATCCGGCACAAAAGCAGCAGGTCGATGCCTTTGAAATGGATGTGGACATTGAGACCGGCATTCTTATGAAGCTCACGGGCTATGACAGCGAAGGACTGATGAGCCGGCAGATCGTCGTGAGCGAGCTCCGGCTGAATGACGAAGCAGAGGACGTTGAGCGGCCGGATTTCACGGTGCTGACGGAGAAGAAGCAGCCGTAACAGCGTGGAGTGGATTTTCGGGGATTTTCAGCACGTAACCGGCGATGTCAAAGAAATCATAAAACACTGCCCCGGATATGATTCCGTCCGGGGCAGTGCGGCAATTCTGTGCGATTCCGGCATGTCTGAAAAAATTTTTTGAATTCCTGTTACTTTCCTGTTCCGGTTCCCGTCTTATATTACAGAAGCGAAAAACGAAAGGAAGTGAATCAATGACGCATGACGAAGTGATACTCCGGCTGTACCGCGACCGCGACGAGCAGGCTCTGACACAGACAGACGACAAGTACGGAAAGCTCTGCCGCAGCCTCGCATACCGGATTCTGGGCGATCGACAGGACGCGGAGGAATGTGTCAATGATGTGCTTTTGAAGCTCTGGAGCTCAATTCCGCCGGCGCAGCCTGAAAGTCTGACTGCCTACATTTCCGCTGTGACGCGCAATTTGTGCTTTGACAGGCTCGAAGCCGCACGCACGGAAAAACGCGGCGGCGGAGAGCTGCCCGCCGTGCTGGACGAGCTGGAGCCGTTTCTCGCCTCTGATGACGCCCCGGAGGACTGCATCGCAAAGATCGCGCTGCAAGAAAGCATATCCCGGTTTCTTGGCGCAGTACCGCGTGAGCAACGTCTGATTTTTCTTGCGCGGTACTGGTCATTCCAGCCAATCGCGGAAATTGCAAAGCAGCATGATTCAACCGTCGGGCGCGTAAAAATGATATTAAAGCGGACAAAGGAAAAACTCAAATTATATCTGGAACAGGAGGGATTGCTGTGAAAAAGCTCGATTTTCTGGACGCGCTGAACGGGATTCCGGAGGAATATATCAAGGAGCTGAACGAGTGGCAGAAATCCGGAGAGCCTCTCTCTGCGGAAGCAACGGAACCGTCGTCCGCAGCAATCGCAGAACCGGAACAGGAGGAACCCGGAATGAAACAGACACAAAAGAAGGATATTCCCGTCAAGTGGCTGAAGCCGGTGACGGTCGGCGTGTTCGGCGCGATCGCGGCCTGCATCGCATGTGTGATCTGGGTCGGCGCCAAGAACGCGAAAACAGAAAAGCCGGATATCACGCCGGCAGCACAGATTTCGGAGGAAATCTCAGAGCAGATTACGACTGCACCGCAGCCGCGGGCGATCGACCCCGATCAATTCAAAGGCATGGATTTCGAGGAGGCACGCTCAGTCTTACAGGAGGCAGGCTGGCAGATCAACAAATCCAAGGAATTTGACGCGGCAGTTCCGGAGGGGCATGTGATTTACGCAGAATTCAGCGCCGATCAACCGGGCTATGTGACGGTAATAGTATCGGCAGGGCCTGCAGAGAATTCGGAGGGGGATACTGACAGAAAGACACCGCCGGATTTTGAAACGCTGAAGGGCATGGATTATCACGAGGCGCTGAAGCTTCTGGATGACTGCGGCCTGTGTGCCGAACTGGAATGGCAGACAAGCGATGATGTGCCGAGAGGGCAGGTCATCGAGGTGCAGCCGACCGAATACACCGGCGATGTGCTGATGGTCGTTTCCGGCGGACTGAGCGATGAGAATTATGTGATCGTTCCGCATTTCATCGGCATGGAAATGAAAATTGCAGTCTCTGAGCTGAACCGCATCGGACTGACAGCGGAATGCGTAGACAGAGAGACAAAGGCGAAGCCGGAAGATGACAGCCTGCAATACATTGTGGTCGATCAGAGCCTTGTGCCGGGCGATCAGGCCGAAGTCGGTACAGAAATCTTCCTGACAGTCAAATGCATGGACGATACGACAAACGATGTGCAGCAGGTTCGCATCAGCACGCCGATTCTCCGCGATCAGGACAAATGGGTGACGGTAGACGGCAGCCGGGCGGAGCAGTATTTCGAGCTGATTGACAGGTTCAGCATGAAGCCGGCAGAGCAGTCGCGGTTTGATTTTGACGGCGGCGGACTGCTCATCGAGCTGCGCTATGACAGCGAGACCACGCTGACCTACGAGCTGTTCAGCAGCGGACTGCTGAAATGCACGGTCGAGGGCATGTCTTACCCCAAAGAAAGCGGCAATCCCGAATATCTTGAGGAGACAACCGGAAACAGCGACAAGCTGCTCTGGATGATTCAGGAGGATCTTGTCAAGGTTTATCCGCAGTAAACACTTTTGGAAATACAAATTGAGTCCCCGCAGACCGGAACGAATCTGCGGGGATTCTTGTGTAGATGCGGGATCACGACAGACCAAGCAGCCGGCGAAGTGCCGCACAGTTCGGATATCCGTGTTCTGCTAACTCACGGATCATCAGCTCTGCACGGGCAAGGTCACCGAGCTTTCCGATGGCAAGTGTATAATTCGAATAGGCTGTCCAGTAATCGGAATCAGAGGGATTCATATGGGGCAGCCCTTTTTCGTAGATTGCTTTTGCCTCGGCATACCGTTCCGTGAGAATATAGACCGTGCCGATGTTTGCGTAAGCAGGGCCGCAGGCCGGATCAATTTCAATCGCCTGATTGTAATATTCCAGTGCCTTGCCGTTCTGTCCGAGCGCTCGGCAGCAGCGGCCGAGCTTTGTCAGCGTTTCAGGGTTGTTGTCGTCAATCTCCAGCGCCTTGGTCAGCATCTGGAATTCATCGAGGTACCGTTCAGCCTGTCTGTGCTTTTCCGCCTCGACATAGCAGAGCAGGAGCTTCGCATCGGTCAGTGCTTTGCTCCGGATGTTCAGATTCCCGTCCAGCACATAACGGCTGCCGCAGAATGAACAGACCATGACGGAGCCTCGTCTGTTCAGCTGCGAACTGCCGCAGGCTTCACATCTTAATTCTATCATAACCTATTTCCTCTATCGTATTGTTTTGCAGCGATTGCTTCATTCCTGAATAGATAAAAGTCTCCCGCGGCGCGGAGCCGCAGGAGACTTTCGGAACCAAATCAAACAGATCAGCGGAGTGCTGCCTGAGCTGCTGCCAGACGTGCGATCGGCACGCGGAACGGCGAGCAGGAGACATAGTCCAGACCGATCTCGTGGCAGAACTCGACGGAAGTCGGGTCGCCGCCGTGCTCACCGCAGATACCGCAGTGGAGCTTCGGGTTGACCGGCTTGCCCAGTTCGATTGCCATCTTCATCAGCTTGCCGACGCCGACCTGATCCAGCTTTGCGAACGGATCGCTCTCAAAGATCTTCTGATCGTAGTAAGCGCCGAGGAACTTGCCTGCGTCGTCACGGGAGAAGCCGAATGTCATCTGGGTCAGGTCATTTGTACCGAAGCAGAAGAAGTCAGCTTCCTTCGCGATATCGTCAGCGGTCAGAGCTGCACGCGGAATCTCGATCATGGTACCGACCTGATACTTCAGATCTGCGCCTGCTGCTGCGATCACTTCATCAGCGGTCTTGACAACGACGTCCTTGACGAACTTCAGCTCCTTGACCTCGCCGACCAGCGGGATCATGATTTCCGGCTCGACATTCCAGTCCGGATGTGCCTTCTTGACATTGATTGCAGCCTTGATGACAGCCTTGGTCTGCATTGCAGCGATTTCCGGATAGGTGACAGCCAGACGGCAGCCGCGGTGACCCATCATCGGGTTGAACTCGTGCAGGGAAGCGATGATCGCCTTGATGTCCTCAACGGACTTGCCCTGTGCCTTGGCCAGTGCTGCGATGTCAGCCTCCTCGGTCGGAACGAACTCGTGGAGCGGCGGATCCAGGAA
>JAFXZM010000033.1 GCA_017541275.1 Oscillospiraceae bacterium
ATCATGCAGCTTTTCGGCGGACAGACCGTTCCGGGCGATGTGAATGCCGACGGCAAATGTGACCGTGCAGATGCCGTTTTGCTGCAAGCATATTTGCTGACAATCGAATCCGCACTGCCCGACTGGCAGGCCGGCGACATGAACGCCGACGGCAGACTGAACGGTATTGACCTGACGCTGCTGAAGCGGGAAGCAATGAAGTAACATAAAACAGAAACACCGGAACGGAGGTGCATCAGTGATGGAAAACGGCAAGACTGCCCCGCAGTGCCGCTGCTTTAAGCAGTGCGGCGGCTGTCAGCTTCAGGAGCCCTATGCCGCGCAGCTTCAGCGCAAGCAGCAGAAGGCGGAGCGGATGCTGTCGGGCTTTGCGCCTGTCAACCCGATCATCGGGATGCGGGAGCCTTATTATTACCGCAACAAGATACAGAATGTTTACGGCTTTGACCGCCGGCACCGCATCATATCCGGCGTCTATCAGGCATCGAGCCGGAGCATGACAGCAGCAGATACCTGTCTGCTGGAGGACCGCCGTGCGGCACCGATCGTGCAGACACTGAAAAAGCTCATGCATGATCTCCGCATTGCGCCCTATGATCTGCGGAGCGGGACAGGTCTGCTTCGGCATACAATGATCCGCACCTCGCGCAGCACCGGCGAGATCATGCTTGTTCTTGTGACTGCCGCCCCGATGCTGCCGGCAAAGAAGAATCTGGTCAGGGCGCTGCTGACCGTACATCCGGAGATCACGACGATCGTGCAGAACATCTGCCCTGACGGGCTTCCGCTGACGCTCGGGCCGCGCAGCATTCCGCTTTTCGGGAACGGCCGGATCGAGGATATCCTCTGCGGCTGCCGCTTCCGGATCTCTCCGGCGTCGTTCTATCAGGTGAATCCGGTTCAGACGAAGGTGCTGTATGAAACCGCAATCCGTGCTGCCGGTATCCGTGACGGGATCACCGCCGTAGATGCATACTGCGGAACCGGCACGATCGGCATGATCGCGGCAAAGCACGGCGCTGCGGTCATCGGTGTGGAGCAGAATCACGCAGCGGTGCGCGATGCCGTTGACAATGCAAAGCGCAATCAGCTCCGCAGTATCCGTTTTGCGGAGGAGGATGCCGGCGCGTTCCTGCAGCAGGCGGCAGCAGCGCATCAGACCTGTGATGTGCTGTTCATGGATCCGCCGCGTGCCGGTGCATCGCAGGCATTTCTGCGCAGTCTCGGAAAGCTGGCAGTGCGCAGAGTTGTCTATATTTCCTGCAAAATCGAAACACTGGCGCGCGATCTGCAAACGCTGCAAAGGGAGGGCTACCGCGCCGTCATGATACAGCCGGTCGATATGTTCCCGCATACAACAGGGATTGAGCATGTCTGCCTGCTGGAGCACGAATAGCAGGTTTTGCTTTCTTTGAGCGTAGGTGCGGTATGTTAAAGATACCCGAATTGGCAATGCCCCTCACAGCCGTCCGCGCCTGCGGAGCGGGAAACTAACCGCAGAAAAGAAACAGCCCTGAGAAATGCTTATATTGCAAATCTCAGGGCTTGTCTGTTATTCAGTTTCAATAGGGCATGCAGGGCTCCGGATATGTCAACGCTATAATTCCAGCTTCGGAGCTCGCACAGCGTGATTGTCCGGAAAGCCAAGTATGCGGCGGGATTCGTCGGCAGGATATGAATATTTCCCGTGCGGAATGCATACATCTGAAACAAGACTTCATTACGGGGTGATATTATGAATGTATGCATGAAAAAGGCAGTGCGGAGCAGTCTTTGTCTGCTGGGGGCGGCGGCTGTCTGCGTATTCGGAATCCGGACGGCGCTGATGCGCTCGCAGGAAAATGCGCCCGATGCAGTTCCGGCAGAGGCCGGCGCCGACCCGCCCGTGATTGTTCTGGACGCCGGACACGGCGGCATAGACGGCGGCTGTACCAGTGCGGCGGGGGTACCGGAGAAAGGGATCAACCTGAATATTGTGTTAGAGCTGCGCGACCTGCTGGAGATGTCCGGCTATGAGGTTGTTCTGACGCGGGACACAGACCGTTCGATACATGACAAGGGGATTGAGGGCATCGCGAACCAGAAAAGCTCTGATATGGACAATCGGCTGGAGATTCTGAATGCACCGGAGAATGCTGTCTGTATTTCGGTGCATCAGAACCAGTTTACCGATCCGAAGTACAGCGGGGCACAGATGTTCTATTCCGATACAGACAGCCGGAGCGAGAGTCTGGCGCAGATGATGCAGACACAGTTCCGCGAGCAGCTTCAGCCGGACAACATGCGCGAGATCAAGCACTGCGGAAAGGAGCTGTTTCTCTGCTATTACTGCAAGCATCCGATGGTGATGGCGGAATGCGGCTTTCTCTCCAATCCCGGCGAGGCGGCGCTGCTCAGCACGGAGGACTACCAGCGGCAGGTTGCATTTACGATCTATGCGGCGCTGCAGCAATGGCTGGCCGCCGGCGGGTCTGTATGATTTCCATGTATTTGTGAGCTTTTCTTCCAGAATCTTTGCATTGAAAACCGGCGTGCTTTCTGTTATAATAGAAGCATCCCGCAAGGGAAATCACAGACAGGAGGACACGCGAAATGTGCGGAACAAGATTTTTTCAGGCACTCTGTGAGCTGCTGAAATGCTTTGGCTGCGGGTGCTGAACCGACCCCTCCCTCTGACATACTGCCTGCTGAAGTTGTATCAGCAGGCGCTTTTTTTGTCTGCGGGCGCCCGCTGTTTCAGACAGATTCCGGCAGTTATCCGGCAGAAAATGCCGGATTTGTACAGGAATAAAAGTACAACTTCGGCAAAAAACGCCGATATTTTGCAATGTTGTATTGTTATTTGGTATCGTTTTCGTAAAATAGATGCACATTGTCCATATATTCTTCATAATTTTCATTGCTTGTATGGGAGATGTGTGCTATTATGAAACTGAACCAAGAGCCATTTTGCGAAAATGGCTGGGTGAAAAAACTCAGGCTGATCTGACAGGCTGAACAGTGATGTATGCAATGCTGTACCGCAATGCCCGCGCGTCCGATCCCCTTCGGTACTGCCTCCGCGCAGCACCCCGGACTGCAAAAGCAACGCGAAGCAGCAGCCGCATACCGAACTGTCACAGCACTGTACGGAGAGGAACTGGGAAAAGGCGTAATAATGAGTAAGGGGGAAAATTTTATGAAACTGAGATCACGGCTGACTGCCGGACTTGTGTCCGCAGCCTGCTGCGCAAGCATGCTGAGTGTCATGCCTGCGTTTCCGTCCGTGCATGCTGAAACACTCGTAGGCAACGACTTTGAAGTCACCTACGAAGGCTGGTGTTCGACCGATAACGTCGCAACGCTGACCGCAGAGCAGGGCATGGGCTTTGAAGGCTCCCGCGGTATGGTCGTCACTGACAGAAAGACTTCGGCAGACGGTGCCTTTTCTGCCAAGGGCCTTTACCTTGAGGGCGGAGTCGATTACGATTATTCCGTAAAAGTATTCAGTGAATCTGATGAAACCTTCCGTCTGACGCTCCGGCTTGTCGATATGAATACCGGCGCAGAGACCGTGAAGGAACTGGTAAAAAAGAATGTCAAGGCAGGCGAATGGACAACGCTGAAGGCCTCCTATAAAGCGCCGAAGAACAGCGCCAGCTTTACCTTGACCCTGACGACCGATTCGACAAGCGATTTCCGCTTTGATGATGTCAAGGTCGTCGATCCGAAAGCGAAAGACAGCGTTTCCGCAGCGACGGCCGAAAAAGGCCTGAAGGATGAATTCGTCGATTATTTCCGTGTCGGAAACATCCTCAACGGCGGCCAGTACGGCGGAACGGTAAAGGATAGCAAAATTCTGGCGATCATGATCAAGGACCACAACGCGATCGAATGCGAGAACGAGACGAAGCCGGATGCGACGCTTGTTCAGAACGGCTCGACTGATACCAATATTAAGGTCAGCCTGAATAGCTGCGCAGCGATCATTGATTTCTGCATCAACAACGGCATAGCGTTCAGAGGCCATACGATGGTCTGGCACAGCCAGACACCGCCATGGTTCTTCCGTCAGAACTTCAACGCGAACGGCAATGTTGTTAGCCCCTCCGTGATGGATCAGCGCATGGAGAGCTACATCAAAAACATGTTCAATGCCTACAAGACCCAGTATCCGACGCTGAACCTCTATGCATATGACGTCTGCAACGAGGTCATCAACGACGGCAATGCCGCACAGGGCGGTGTCAGAAACAACTCTGACTGGGTCAAGGTTTACGGCAATAACTCTTTCGTTGAGAAAGCATTTACCTATGCAAGACAGTATGCACCGGACAACTGCAAGCTGTTCTATAACGATTATAATGAGTTTGCATATGACAAGCAGAACTGCATCATCAACACGATCCTGAAGCCCCTGAAGGCAAAGGGCGTTCTGGACGGCATGGGCATGCAGTCGCATGTCAGCGCGGCAGCGGGCGGAAACGTCTGGGGCAATACCGACTCCTATCTGAAGGCAATGGATACCTATCTGAATCTCGGCATCGAGGTTCAGGTCACTGAGCTGGATATCGCCTGCGAAGCCGGACGTTACTCTGCAACCGATCAGGCAAACAAGTACAAGGCAATCTTCCAGCACGCAATGCAGTGGAATCAGACCCATACCTACGATCAGGGCCGCGTCACGCTGGTTCAGATCTGGGGCCCGAAGGACGGCAACTCGTGGGTTGACCAGTACAAGGAAAACGGCGTGGTCAAGGGCGACAACAATCCGCTCCTCTACGACAGAAGCTATCAGCCGAAGGAGGCTTACAACGCTGTGACCTCGATCATCCCGAAGTCTCAGTGGGGCGACGGCACACAGTATAAGGACGGCTTTGAGATTAAGGAACCCGAGCTCCTTGATGACGGCACATGGTTCCATTACACCTTCGAGCAGAACGACGAAGGAATGACCGGCCGCGGCAGCGCAAAGGTCGCACAGACCTCCTCCACCGGATACGAAAGCTCGCACGCCCTCGCCTGCACCGGCAGAGAAGCATCCTGGAACGGTGCAAGTACCTCCCTCAACGGCCGTATTTTCAAGGCCGGAGAGAAGTACAGCTTCAGCGCAATCGCGAAGTACGATTCCGGCAGCGCTACCGAAGAGTTCAAGCTGACGCTCGAATACACCGATGCAAACGGTGATGCAAACTGGCCGAATATCGCGACTGCAACCGCAGTCAAGGGCGAATGGGTGCAGCTTGCAAATACGAGTTTTGAGATCCCCGCAGGCGCAACCAATATTTCTCTCTATGTTGAGACAAGTGACAGCACGATCGACTTCTATGTTGATGAAGTCATCGGTGCACCGGAAGGCACTGTCATCAGCGGACCGAAGGCAATCAACGCAACCAAGATGCCCGGCGACGTCAACTGCGACGGCAAGCTGAATGCAGCCGACCTCTCCCTGATGAAGGCCTGCATGAAGAAGGGCACATATCCGAACGCATTTGCAAAACTGAATGCAGACGTCAACCAGAATGCCGAGATCGACGGCACTGACGTTTCGCTTCTGCACGATTTTCTTATGACCAAGATCACTGAATTCCCGGTTGAGGTTCCGCAGGTTGACTGGACCGAGGCCGAAAAGCAGTTCGCAAACATCAATCTGGCAACCAGCTACAAGAAGGACAATGAGAACAACCCGCTGACCACCCAGCGCTTCGGCGCAGACCCGGGCTGGCTGGTCTATAAGGACAGACTCTATGTCTACACCACCAATGACGCATTTGAGTATGAAAACGGTCAGTTCCGTGTCAATACCTACGACTCCGGCACGATCAACTGCGTTTCCTCTGCTGACCTCGTCAACTGGACTGACCACGGTGCAATCCCGGTTGCAGACCGCAACGGCAGAACCACGAACGGTGCTGCAAAGTGGGCATTCGCAGCATGGGCACCGGATGCCTGCTGGAAGACCATCAACGGCAAGGATAAGTTCTTCCTGTATTTCGCAAACAGCGGCGGCGGCATCGGCGTTCTGACTGCTGACAGCCCGACAGGTCCGTGGACTGATCCGCTCGGTCATGCACTGCTGACCGGCTCCTCCCCGAACTGCAGCGACGTTGTCTGGATGTTCGATCCGGGCGTGTACTACGATCCTGCGACCGATGAAGCATACCTCTTCTTCGGCGGCGGCACGGACAGAAGAGATGCCTCCAATCCGAAGACCGGCCGTGTTGTAAAGCTCGGCGATGACATGATCTCTCTCGCCAACACACCGAAGACAATGGAGACCCCGTATCTGTTCGAGGATTCCTCCGTCATCAAGATCGGCGACACATGGTATTATTCCTACTGCTCAAACTTCAGCGTCGGTTCAAAGACGATCAACGGCGTCAGCTTCGGCAGCGGTCAGATCATGTGCATGACATCCAAGGATCCGATGGGACCTTGGGGCAGCAGCAATCTGAAGAGCATGGTTCTCGGCGGTATGTGTGACAACGGCGGCAACAACCACCACTCGATCATCTACTTCAAGGGCAAGTACTATGTTCTGTATCACTCCCGCCAGAAGGCGATCCGTCAGTTCAAGGCTGAAGGACTGCGCGCATGGGATAAGAATGCGAACAACGGTGCCGGCGGCTGGAATACTTCCGACGGCAACTACCGTTCGACGCAGATCAATGAGGCAAACTACAATTCTTCGACCGGTGCGATTACCTGTACTGCTACCATGGGCGGCGTCAGCCAGCTCGAAAACCTCGATCCGTATCAGCTCGTTCAGGCTGAGACCATGGCCAACAACGGCGGCATTCAGATCTCCGGCGTGGGCAACACGGTTGTCACCGACATCGAAAAGGGCGACTGGGTCAAGGTGAAGAAGGTTGACTTCGGCCTCGGCGCAAAGTCCGTGACCGTTAAGGCGTCCTCCAAGAACGGCGCATACATTAAGATTTGCGCAGGCGGCGCAGACGGCACTCCGATCGGATACGTTCAGGTTCCGGCAGGCGGCACAATGACAGAGATCCCGGCAGCAGTTGTCGGCGCATCCGGTGTCACTGACCTGACCTTCGTATTCAGCGGTCAGCTTGAATTCGATAGCTGGCAATTTAGTTAATTAGCCCCCCGAAAATGGCTGCGGGCTGTGTACTTCGGTATGCGGCGCGCAGCCGCTTTATTTTTTTGGTATGTAATTTTTTAGGTGGTCGGGGAAATAAGATTAAAACAAATAGTTTTTAATTTCGTCCATATTAAAAGTTTCGCTCAAGCCTTTTCAAAGGCTTGCGGGTCGAGGGCAGAGCCCTCGTCGCTCTCCGCAGAGAGCGAAATTCCCCAGCGTTCTATAAGGGGAAGATTGGGGCTTGGGGAAAGTACCCCGTAGGGCTGCTTTCCCCATTCAAAATAGCATCGCGAAGCGATACCTTATTCTATTTAACC
>JAFXZM010000034.1 GCA_017541275.1 Oscillospiraceae bacterium
CTCCGGTCGCGCATCGCAATGCGCGAAATCCCCTTGCTTCAGGAGCTCCGCAGGGGTGAATCGAGCAAAACGATCCAGTGGATCGTTTTGCCGAGAGGGGCGCCCTGCGATAGAGGGCGCCCCAACTGCTCCTGAAACAAATTCTAACCACAAAAAATGCAACAGAAACCGCCTAAATCTTTACATACCCAATAAAATCAACAGTTTTTGCATCATGGGCGCAGAACCGGAGCCGGGCACTGCCCGTCGTTTGTCCGACCGTTATTTTGACTGTGCGCGGCGGGAGGGCAGGCTGTACCGGATGTTCACCCCCGTTTTTTGTATAAAAAAGCAAGAATATTCCCCGCCGTGATGCCGATTCACGGAAATTTCAAAATTTTTTCTGTGAAATTGCAAAAAAACACTTGCATTTTTTTGTGAAGTATGCTAAAATAAGATTGTCCGAAAAATTGCCGTGAATTGACGCAGTTCATCGTGTTCACGCAGTTTTTTCACTCTTTCAGCGTTTTTCCGATGTTTCCGCATTCAGCTATCAGAATAATGCACAAATGGCAAAATGCCCAAATCGCAGAAAAACACGAAGAAAGATCAGCGGATTCGATACCTGAAGACAGAAAGGAAACAGCGGAAATGGCAAAAATCAAGCTGCTTGTTCTGTTCGGCGGCGCCTCAAATGACTATACGGAATCGCAGATCTCTGCATCATCCGTGCTCAAAGCGCTGCCGGAGGATAAATATGAGGTCGTTCCGGTCGGAATCAACCGGAAAGGCCGCTGGCTCTATTTTCCGGGCGACTTTACGGAAATCGGAGACGGAAACTGGAGCGAGAATTCCGACTGTACCTCCGCGATTCTCTCGCCCGACCCCGCACACCGCGGCATTCTGATTCTTGAGGACGGAAGCTACACGCTCAAGCGCATTGATGTGATCTTCTCACTGCTTCAGGGCACTTACGGTGAGGACGGCGCCATTCAGGGGCTCTGCGAGTTGTCGCATATCCCGTATGTCGGAAACGGCATCTCAGGCTCGGCTGTCTGCCGCAATAAAGCGCTGACGCATGCGCTGCTTCAGGAGGCCGGCATCCCGATTCCAAACTGGGTGTCTGTCTCGAACCGGAAGCTCAGCCGGCTCGACCGTGAATGCGACCGCATTGAGGAACGGCTGGAATATCCGCTCTTTATCAAGCCCTCCGGCAGCGATTCCGCTGTCGCGACCGGCATCGCCCATGAGCGTGAGGAGCTCGTCACACTGATGAAGCGTGCCTTCACACAGGACAGCACAGTTCTTGTAGAGGAGCTGTGCGAGGGCAGGGAATTCCGTGTGGCTGTGTTCGGCTACGATCTTCCCTTTGCATCGTTTGTCGGCGAGCTGCATCATTCCGAAACAGAACCGATGACCGTCCCCGCCGAGCTCGATGACCAGACGGTTCGGTTCATGCGCGAGACCGCAATCGCGGCCTTCCAGACGCTCGGATGCAGAGCGCTGGCACTGATTGACTTTTATTATACTGTCCGCGGGGATATTCTGCTCGGCGAGGTCAATACCATGCCGGCACTGTCTGAAAAAGCCCCCTACCCCGTGCTGATGGCCGATCTCGGTATGCGGTATCCGTATCTGCTCGAAAAGCTGATTGAGCAGGCCGCGGAGCATGCCGACCGCGGCTTCTGAATGCTTTGACGGAGGTGTTTTATTGGCTGCCCCCAAAAAACGGCGAATCCCGGAAAATGCTGTGCTTACAATCCGAAGCAGTCAGCGTTCGGATAACGAAACGGATACAACTGAGCTGAATACAACTGCACAGTATCTCTACCGCGGCGGAAAAGCGAAAATCATTTATACAGAGCTCGATGAACAAGGTGAGCCAAGCGGCAAAACCGCTATCACTGTTCTCGATGAACGGCTGGTCACAATCCGGAAAACCGGATTCACGGAGGCTGTCATGGTGCTCGAAACCGGAAAAACCCACCCCGCCCGGTATAATACCATGCTCGGTGCGATGGAAATGCGCCTCTGTGCAACGGAGATCACCTCTGCGCTGCATCAGGACGGCGGCTCGCTCCGGCTGCGCTATCTGCTGGATATCGGCGAAAGCTATTCAGCATCCAACCTGATTGATTTACAGGTCACACTTCGGACAGAAGGCTGACACTGCAATCCATATACTATATTTATTTCATCTGTGAAAGGAGTGCTGCACTTGAATCACATTTCCGCTGCCTCACAGGAGGCGAAAGCGCTGATCCTTGAGGCAATGGGCAAGCTGGTCGCTGACGGAACCTTCCCCTCCGAGCCGCTGCCGGCATTCAATATCGAGATTCCCGCCGACCGTGCGCACGGCGACTTTGCCGCAAATGTCGCAATGGTCTCCGCAAAGGCGCTGCATATGCCGCCCCGGAAGATCGCCGAAGCAATCGAAGGACAGCTTCAGCTCGAAGGCTCCTCGTTTGATAAGGTCGAGATTGCCGGCCCCGGTTTCATGAATTTCTATCTCGGACAGCACTGGTATTCCGGCGTTATTGAGAATATTGCGGCAGAGCAGGACGCTTACGGCAAATCCGATATCGGCAAGGGACAGCGCGTTCTGGTCGAGTTTGTATCCGCAAATCCGACCGGGCCGATGCATGTCGGCAATGCAAGAGGCGGTGCAATCGGCGATTCGCTTTCCTCCGTGCTTCAGGCGGCAGGCTATGAAACCGAACGCGAATTCTATATCAACGACGCCGGCAATCAGATCGAAAAATTCGGAAAATCGCTGTCGCTGCGTTATTTGCAGCTTTGCTCCGAAAAAGGACAGGCTGTTTATCAGTCCGCCGCTTCAACGGAGGATGTCTGCAAACAAATCTACGGCGAAAACGGCAATACTGCGGATTTCCCGATGCCGGAGGATGTGTATCTCGGACAGGATATCATCGCACATGCAAAGAATTTTTACGATGTGAACGGCGATTCGTTTGCTGCTTCCCCGGAGGAAGAACGCAAAAAAGCACTGACGGAATTCGCGCTCCCGAAAAATATACAGGGCCTGAAGGACGATCTTGCACAGTACCGGATCCATTATGATACGTGGTTTCCCGAAAGCTCGCTGCACCAAAACGGCAGTGTCGCGAAGATTATTCAGCAGCTCAAGGACAGCGGCTATACCTACGAAAAGGAAGGCGCACTCTGGTTCAAGGCAGAGGAGCTCGGCGCAGACAAGGATTTCGTGATCGTCCGCTCAAACGGCATCCCGACCTATGTTGTGCCGGATATCGCTTATCATTACAATAAGCTGGTGACCAGAGGCTTTGACCGTGCAATCGACATTCTCGGTGCAGACCATCACGGCTATGTTCCCCGCCTGAAGGCCGCTCTCACGGCACTCGGCGTCGATGCCTCCCGCCTGACGGTCGTGCTGATGCAAATGGTCGCCGTGATGCGTGACGGACAGCCCGTCAAGCAGTCCAAGCGCAGCGGCAAGGCGCTGACTCTGGTTACATTGCTGGAGGATATTCCGGTCGATGCGGCAAGATTTTTCTTCAACCTGCGTGAGGCCAATTCGCATTTTGAATTTGACCTTGACCTCGCAGTCGAGAAATCCTCGTCCAATCCGGTATACTATGTACAGTATGCGCATGCGAGAATTTGCAGTCTGATCCGCAATCTGGAGGAAAGCGGCGTGAAGCTGCCCGCTGCCGCTGAAACGGATCTCTCCGTTCTGAGCAGCGCGCCGGAGCGGGAGCTGATCCGTCAGCTCGCACTGCTCCCCGCAGAGGTCGAATCCGCTGCAAAGCTGCTCGACCCCTCCAGACTGACGAAATATTCCGTCGATCTGGCCGCACAGTTCCATAAGTTCTATGACGCATGCAAGGTGCGCGATGCCGAAACCCCGGCACTCCGGGATGCCAGACTGCTCCTGTGTGCCGCCGCACGGCAGACTTTGGGCAATGTTTTGGCCGTCCTGAAGGTTACAGCACCCGAAAAAATGTAACCGGTTTGTCATAAATTGGTTACGCCAATGATAAGAATAAAACCTGAAATTCGTTGTTTTTCACAAGGTTTTCATCTTAAAACTATTGAATTCACGGAATGTTCAAGGTTTGTTCATAGTTTGGTAACAATTTAGCGCGGGAAATGTGTTACAATTTGTAATAGTTTCGGGGCGGTTGGTCAACTCCCGGAACCGTGCAGAAGCGAACACATCTCTCCGCTTGTATCATGGCACTCCCCAACCAAAATCATGAAGAAAGCGAAGGGATAGAATTATGTCTAACAGACCGTTTCAGGGACTCGTCGTGCAGATGCATGACATCATTCACGCGGCAATCGGCGTCGTCGATGAGACCGCAACGATTATCGCATGCAGCGATGCAAACCGCGTCGGCACAACCAATGAGTTCGTTTCGATGGATATGAACGAATCCGGCGACCTGTTTATCCGCGACGGCTATACCTATAAGCCGTTCGGCGTCAGAACTACCCCGGATTACGCCGTTTTTGTCGAGGGAACCGACGAAAATGCCGCAAAGTATGCAGATATGCTCGCGATCGCGATGTCCAGCATCAAGCAGTATTATGACGAAAAATATGACCGGAACAACTTTATTAAAAATGTCGTTCTGGATAATGTCCTCCCCGGCGATATCGTCGTCAAGGCGCGTGAGCTCCACTTCAATGCCGAGATCAGCCGCGTCGTGTTCCTCATCCGGATCGTGTCGGCAAACGATATCTCCGCTTATGATGTCATCCAGAATCTGTTTCCGGACAAGAGCAAGGATTTCGTCTTCAATATCACGGAAACCGATATCGTGCTCGTGAAGGAGATTAAATCCACCGTCGAAAGCAAGGACCTCGAAAAGCTCGCGCGTTCGATCGCAGATACCCTGTCCAGTGAGTTCTATACGCGCGTCAATGTCGGCATCGGCACCAGTGTCATCGGCGTGAAGGATCTGGCCCGCTCCTTTAAGGAGGCGCAGACCGCTCTGGAGGTCGGAAAGGTATTCGATACGGATAAGGTCATCGTCAGCTACGATAACCTCGGTATCGCCCGCCTGATCTATCACCTGCCGACCACACTCTGCGAAACCTTCCTGCATGAGGTCTTTAAGCGCGGCAGCATCGAAAGCCTCGACCACGAAACCCTGTTTACGATCCAGCGGTTCTTCGAGAACAATCTGAATGTTTCTGAAACATCCAGAAAGCTGTTCGTTCACCGCAATACGCTTGTGTACAGACTCGAAAAGATCAAGAAGCTCACCGGCCTTGATCTGCGTGAATTCGATCATGCAATTATCTTCAAGATCGCGCTCATGGTAAAGAAGTATCTTTCCTCCAGCCCGGTCAAGTTCTGATTTGATTTTATTTGGATTGATGGGGAGTGCCGAACGGATCATGATTCGTTTCGGCATTTTCCATGCCCGGCAAATTTCTCTTTGCCCCCGGAAAGATGTCTAAAGAGCCGCCCGCTGCGCTGCCTTTCTTTGCAAAGCATTCGCGGTTCCCCGAACGTCAAAAAGGAGGACTATTCTTGGTTGAACTCAAACATGTTTGCGTCCGGTATGAGAGTACCGGTGTGGAAGCACTCAGCGATGTCAGCCTGAAGGTTGAGGACGGCGAGTTTGCTTTCGTCATCGGCCGCTCCGGCGCCGGAAAAAGTACGCTGATTAAACTCCTGCTGAAGGAGCTCGACGCAAACAGCGGACAGGTTTATGTCAACGGCTATGATCTGACAAAGCTGAAAAAACGAAAGGTTCCGGAATTCCGGCGCACAATCGGCGTGGTGTTTCAGGATTACCGCCTGATCGACACCATGACCGTTTACGAAAATATCGCGTTTGTTCTGCGCGTCATTGATGCGCCGAAAAAGCAGATTCGCAAGCGCGTGCCCTATGTCATGTCTCTGGTCGGCCTTCAGGATAAGGCTGACTGCTATCCGAGTGAGCTCTCCGGCGGCGAGCAGCAGCGCTGCGCCCTCGCCAGAGCACTGGTCAATGACCCCGCTCTGCTCATCGCAGATGAGCCGACCGGCAACGTGGACCCGGAACTCGCCTATGAGCTGGTCGAGCTGCTTCAGGGCATCAATGCCTGCGGCACGACTATCCTCATGGTCACGCACGCACATGAAATGGTGCGCCACTTCGGCGGACGCATCATCAATATCAGCGAGGGCGAGGTCGTATTTGATGAAGTGATTGGAGGCGCAGAGATTGAAGCTGAGTAGTTTTCGGTATCTCGTCAGACAGGGCTTCGACAATGTCTGGAAAAACCGCGTTATGGCGTTTGCATCCTTCTGTGTGCTGCTCGTCAGTCTGCTGCTTGTCGGCATTTCCGTCCTGTTCTATATCAATATCAATGCAATTATCGGCGGCATTGAGGACAAAAATGAGGCAATCATTTACCTCGTGGATGAAGCCTCGGAGGAGCGCGTCAATGAGATCGGAGATACCCTCCGCAGTCTCGGCAATGTCAGCGAAGTGACCTTTGTCTCCCGCGATGCCGCACTGTCTAATCTGCAAAACGACACCGAATATCCTGAGATCTTTCAGTCGCTCGGCGGCGATAATCCCCTCCCCGATGCCTACCGCATCAAGGTCGCGGATATTACGAAAATGAACGATACGATGAAGGCCGCAGAGAAGATTCCGGATGTGCTTTACGTCCGCTCTCCCGATACCTTTGTAGAACTGCTGACAGAGATTCGCCGCATCTTTACAATCGTCGCATTCGCCGTCATCATTGCCATGCTGATTGTCTCCATGGTCATCATCTCGAATACCACCAGAGCGAGCGTGTTCTCCCGCCGCCGCGAAATCAGCATTATGCAGAGCGTCGGCGCAACAAAGGCGTTTATCCGGTTCCCGTTCTTTATCGAAGGCATGATAAACGGCTTCCTTGCCGGTGCATTTGCAATGCTTCTGACATGGTTCTCCTATAACAGCCTCGTCGAGCTGCTCGGCAAATTCGACGGGCTGAGCTCCATCGGCTTCGGAAATGTCATCCCCTACAGCCGCATTGCACTTCCCGTTGCACTGGCGTATGTCGCTGCCGGCTCACTGATCGGCGCAATCGGCTCCGTACTCTCAACCAGAGTGCATCTGAAGTACCGCGCCGCTAACATGTAAGCCGCCAACCGAAAGGAAATGATTGATATGAACAAACAGGTTACCCGATTGTTTGCCGTGCTGGCCGCTGCCTGCATCACAGCCGGCTCGGTCATTTACCGCGCGGAACAGCTTCCGGAAAATAAAGTCGAGGCAAAAACCCTAGCGGAAATTGAGGCCGAGAAAAAGGAAAAGCAGGCTGAAATAGACCGGAAAAAGGAAGAGCTCGAAAAGCTCCAGAATGATATCGGTCAGAAGGAAGCATATCAGCAGACATTGCTTGAGGAGATCGACCTGATTAACGGAAAAATGTTCCTGATCGACACGCAGATTCAGAATGTGAACGTTGAAATTATTGAAAAGCAGGATGAAATTGCGGCGCTGGATGCCGATATCGTAACGCAGCAGGCGGCCGTCGATGAGGGCACTGAGCTGTTCAAGCAGCGCATCCGGGTGCTGTATATCTACGGGAATGACAGTATGCTCTCTGCACTTGTCGGTGCAACGGATTTCTACGATGTGCTTTCCAGATTCGAGATGATTAAGCGCATCTCCAAGCACGACGATGATCTGATAAACGGACTCCGCCGCGATATCGACAAGCTGACCAAGCTCCAGCAGGATAAAACGGCAAGCCTTCAGGCACTCAACCTCAAGGAGGCGGAGCTCCAGTCCTATCGCAGCGAATTCGCGGATTCCCGCGCAGAGCTGGACGCGGTTGTCGCGAACACCGACCTCGAAAAGCAAATGCTGATGCAGGAGCGCTCGCAGATGAACGAGAGCCTCTCACTTTCGGAGGATGAGCTCGATGCACTCCGTGAGGAGGGCGAACAGATCATTCTCGAAGCCGCCAAAAAGGCCGCCGAGGAGGCTGCAAAGAAGGCCGCCGAGGAGGAAGCACGCAAAAAGAAAGAGGAAGAAGCGCGCCGTGCTGCGGAAGAAGCCAAAAAGACAACAACTACCGTCACAACAACGAAAAAGGCAACCACCGCAACAACTACAAAAAAGACCACGACAACTACAGCAAAGAAAACAACCGCTCCTACAACGGCTGCAACCACCAAAAAGACCACAACAACTGCAAAGCCCGCAGTCACGACTGCAAAAACAACCGCAGCTACAACAACTACGACAAAGGCTGCAACCAAGCAGACAACCGCCGCAACAACTGCAACCGCAAAGCCGACAACGTCTGCAACCACCGTCACGACCGCACCGACCACTGCCGCAACTACCACAACAAAAGTGACAACAACAGCAGCGCCCTCCGGCGGAAATGTTGATTACCGCGGCGGCAGCTTCGCATGGCCGGTTCCGGGCTATTACGATATCAGCAGCCCGTTCGGCCCGCGCTGGGGCAAAATTCACAAGGGTATGGATATTATCAGCTATTCCAGAGCGATTAACGGCGCAAATGTCTACCCCTGCAAGCCCGGCACGGTCATTACGGCAGCCTACGGATGGAACTGGGGCTTCGGCAACTACATTCAGATCGACCACGGAAACGGACTCGTCACGCTTTATGCGCATCTGAGCTCGATCAGTGTCTCGACCGGCCAGAAGGTTCAGCTCGGCCAGAAGATCGGCAATGTCGGCTCGACCGGCAATTCGACCGGCCCGCATCTGCATCTGGGCGTCATTCTGAACGGCCAGTATGTCAACCCCGCCCCGTATCTCTACTGAGTATACATAACAGCGCCGGAGCAACGGCAGGAGACAAATGTCTCTTGCCGTTTTCCGGCATTTCTGCGTGAATAAAGGCTGGTGTGTTTCATTGAAAAAAAGAATCAGTCTCGGCCTCGCCCTCAGCCTGATGGCGCTGTCCGCTGCCGTGACCTTTGCCCTGACGCTTGCGTTCAGCCGTGCGGTTTTCAACCACGAAATCGCAGAAGTCGAACGGCTGGGCGATAAATTCAACCGCCTGAATGAGCTCGATCAGACCGTGCATAGGGAATTCTATACCGATGATATCCCGGAGGACGATGTGACGGATATGATGCTTGCGGGATATGTCGCGGGACTGGGCGATCAGTACAGCGTGTACAGAAGCGACCGCGAGCTTTCAGAATATCAGGACAACAACGCCGGCGTCTACACCGGCATCGGCATCACCGTCCGGAAAAATGAAGACGGCACTGTCGAGATCATCGGTGTCACGGACGGCGGCTCTGCGCAAAAGGCCGGCATCGCGGAAGGCGATATTCTGATTGCGGTCGAAGGCATTGACGCCTCTGCACATTATGAGGAGGCGATCGAAGCCGTTGCAGGCGATGTTGATACCTCTGTTATGCTGCGCATCCGCAGAGCTGAAACCGGCGCAGAGGAGGATATTTCCGTCAAGCGCGCACAGATCGACCAGATCACTGTGACCTCGGAAATGCTGGAGGGTCATATCGGCTATATCCGAATCTCGAAATTCCGCTCCGTAACAGTCGGGCAGTTTGAAAGCGCAAGGCAGGAGCTGCTGAAGCAGGGCGCCGAGGGCTTCATTTTCGATGTCCGGGATAACGGCGGCGGCCTGCTGAATGCGCTGGAAAAAATGGTCGATCCGATTCTGCCGGAGGGTGAGCTTGCCTTTGCCTATGACAGAAACGGGAATGCCACGACCATCCTGAAATCCGATAAAAAAGAACAGATCATGCCCTATGTCATACTGGTCAACGGCAACAGCGCCAGCGCAGCCGAGCTGTTTGCATGTGTCATGCGGGATTATGCCGGCGCTAAGCTGGTCGGCGAGCAGACCTTCGGCAAGGGCATCATGCAGACGACATTCGAGCTCACGAACGGCGGCGTCACGCTGACAACCGCAACCTATGCAACCGGCAAAACGCCCTGCTATCACGGAGTCGGTCTGGAGCCAGATGTCATCTCTGAAGCCAAGGAACAAGCGGAAACCGATACGCAGCTTGCCGATGCCCAAAGCGTCATCCGCGAAATGATCGCGGCACAGCCTGCCGAATGAACGAAAGGAAATCTGCATATGTCTGAACTCTGGTACCGGCAGCCTGCGGAATCCTTTGAGCAGGCGCTGCCGGTCGGCGCAGGAAGATTCGGCGCACTGCTCTACGGCAAACCGGACTGCGAATTCATGCATCTGAATGAGGATTCTGTCTGGTCGGGCGGCCCGCGCAGCCGCGTCAACCCTGACGCTCCGGCGGGATTGCAGGAGGTTCGCAGCCTGATCCGTGCGGGAAAAATCGCAGAGGCAGAGCAGACCGCATTTGAGAAAATGCAGGGCTGTCCGCCGAATATGCGCCATTATATGCCGCTCGGAGACCTTCGCATCCGGCTTCGTCTGCCGGAGGGTGAGATCACCGATTACCGGCGCTCGCTCGATCTTTCGAGAGGCGTCTGCAGTGTTTCATTCCGCATCGGCGGAAAGCTGTTTCACCGTGAGGTTATCGCATCAGTTCCGGCAGACTGCCTGCTTCTGCGGTTCACCTCTGAAGAACCCGTCACACTGACCGCGTCAATCGACGGACGCGACGATTATTATGACAGCAACCGCACCGTAACGGCAGACGGCTGCACAATGCTCGAATATGACGGCGGCTCCGGCGCGGAAAACGGCATTCATTTTGCCTGTGCGCTGCATGCCGTTACGCAAAGCGGAAGCGTCACCGGCCGCGGCAATACGCTTCTGGCGGAACACTGCACCGATGTGACCTTTGCTTTCGCGGTCTATACAAGCTACTATCATCCGACGGCGAACCGCATGCAGCTTTCGCGGTGTACCGCCGCAAAGGCGCTGCGGAATCCGTGGGCGGCGCTGCTGAATGCACATATTGCCGGTCACAGCAAATTGTTCAGCCGCGTTTCCGTCCGGCTGCCTGACAGCGAAGCGCCTGAACTCCCGACCGATGAAATGCTGGAGCAGGTCAAAAGCGGAGATTTCACATACCGGAATGCGCTGCTGACGCTGTATTTCGATTACGGACGGTATCTGATGATTGCAGGCAGCAGAGAAGGCTCTCTGCCGCTGAATCTTCAGGGCATCTGGAATAAGGATATGTGGCCTGCATGGGGCTGCAGGTTTACGGTCAATATCAATACGCAGATGAATTACTGGCCCGCAGAAAGCTGCAATCTGCCGGAATGTCACCTGCCGCTGTTTGAACTGCTTGAACGGATCGCAGAAAACGGCGCCGTGACTGCAAGAGAAATGTACGGGCAAAACGGCTTCTGCTGTCATCATAACACGGACCTGTGGGGCGACACCGCGCCGCAGGATCTCTGGATGCCGGCAACGATCTGGCCGACCGGCGGTGCATGGCTCGCCCTGCATATCATGGAGCATTACCGGTTTACGCAGGACAAGGCGTTTCTCCGGCGTTATCTCCCCGTTCTGCACGGTGCGGCACTTTTTTTCACCGGCTATCTGACCGAAAATGCAGCAGGACAGCTCGTGACCTGTCCGAGCGTGTCTCCGGAAAACACATACCGGCTCCCGAACGGAGAGACCGGCTGTCTCTGCGAAGCACCCGCCATGGACAGTGAGATCATTACGCAGCTCTACTCTGATGTGATCGAGGCCGACCGGATTCTCGGCATGCATCATGTCCTGACGGATACCGTGCGACAGCAGCTTGCACATCTGCCGAAGCCGCAGATCGGCCGAAACGGGCAGATCATGGAATGGGCGGCGGATTACGAGGAGCCTGAACCCGGTCACCGGCATATCTCGCAGCTCTTTGCGCTGCACCCTGCTCAGCAGATCGCTCCGCGCACGACCCCCGCACTTGCAGACGCCGCCTCTGAGACAATCCGGCAGCGTCTGGCGCACGGCAGCGCACATACCGGCTGGAGCTGCGCGTGGATCGCAAATATGTATGCACGCCTTCAGGAGCCGGAAAAACTGATGCAAATGCTGACAAAGCTGATGCAGCATTCCACAAGCCCGAATCTGTTTGATATGCACCCGCCGTTCCAGATTGACGGGAATTTCGGCGGAACCGCTGCGATTGCCGAGGCACTTCTGCAATCGGACAGCAGCGGAATCACACTGCTCCCGGCATGTCCGGCACAATGGCACAGCGGCGGATTCCGCGGACTGTGCGCCCGCGGCGGATTTGTCATCTCAGCGGAATGGGAGCATATGCATCTTCAGAAAATTGAGATCACAGCCAGGGCAGGAGGTTCCTGCCGGCTTCTGCTGCCGCAGCAGTTCACTGCCGCAGACAGCAGCGGAAACAGCATCGCGCTCAGAAAGGAGGCGGACGGCTTCATGTGCTTTGAAGCAGTACCGGGCGGTGTCTATCACCTGTCCGCAGAATGAATCATCACCCGATCCTGAATCTGGTTCTCCGCTATTTTATCATTCTGCTTTCCGTCATCGGAACAGCAGGGTTATTCCTGTTTCTCCCCTCGCCCGCTGTACAGAAGCAAAAAAGCGGCTACAGCTATTACAGCAGCCTGACCGGTACAGCAACCTGCACGCAGCCCGAAAGCACGGACAGCCTGCAGGAGCTCCCTGAGCTCAGCCACCGGAAAATGCAGTACACAGTGCAGGCAGAATACATGGAGCTGCCGGAGGAGGCCTCTGTCTCCAAAAGGCGCTCCGGCTATCAGGGAAACGGCTATGTTGCCGGACTCCCTGCTCACACCGAAAAGGCGCTGGTATTCCCTGTGCATATTCCGTATTCGCAGCACTATGCCGTGACGGTCTGCGCTGCCTCTGCAAAAACAGTCGAGAATGCAATCCGCATCAACGGCGAGCTGCTGTCAGATTTTACGCTGATCGGTGATTCCCGCTTTACACTCGTGACCTTCTACGGAATCTTTATGGAGGAGGGCAGCGCAGAAATCGCCATAGATACGGGAGAACCCGGTATTGAGGTCGATTTCATCCGGCTGCGCGAGGATTTTTCTCTTGACAATCAGGTGTTCCGCATCGCCGATTCGCCCTGCAACCCGAATGCCGCCCCGGAAACCGTTACACTGTATCAGACGCTCGCCGCAGAATGGGACAGCTCCATGATAACCGGACAGTATGTCTCCGACAACAGCAACCGCGAGCTGAATATGATCTATCAGGTCACCGGGCAGCTTCCTGCGATCCGGTTCAGTGCGCTCGGCACACGGGATGACCGTGAGGTCATCAGCGGCGCAATGGACTGGCATGTCTATATGCACGGAATCGTCGGACTGATGTGGCACTGGCAGGCACCGGGCTCCGATTCCGTTTATGCAGAGGAGGCAGACTTCGATCTCTATGAGGCACTGCGCGATGCCGACCCCGAAAAGCTGGCTGCCATGACACCGGAGGAGGCGGACAAGGCTGTTTCCGACGGAACACTGACACCGGATGCACGCAGCCTCCTTGCGGATATTGACGAAACCTCCGCAATGCTGATCCGGCTCCGGAATATGGATATTCCGGTGCTGTGGCGGCCGCTGCATGAAGCCGGCGGCGGCTGGTACTGGTGGGGCGCATACGGCAGAGATTCCTATGAAAAGCTCTGGCTGCTGCTCTATTATCGCATGACCGATTACCATAATCTGAACAATCTGATCTGGGTCTGGAACGGACAAAGCGCATCCTATCTTGTGCCGGAGCGCACCTACGATATCGCCGCTGCGGACATCTATCTGTCGCCGGAAATGGAATTCGGCAGCCGGCATGAGCAGTTTCAGGCGCTTGCCAACCTGACGCATCACAGAAAAATGCTGGCACTCAGCGAATGCAGCTCGCTGCCGAATCCCGATCAGATGCTGCTCGACCGCTCTGTCTGGTCATTCTTCGGGCTCTGGTACGGGGAATATCTGATGAATCCGGACGGCACGCTTTCCGAATCTTATTATTCAAGTAGTGATTTGTATAAACTATACAACTCGAAACAAGTTTTAAGTTTGAATGATTTTCTATCAATTTACCAATAACTTCTTGAAAATAACGCCGTTTTGTGGTATAATAGTCACATAAATTTCTGCGGGAAATGACCTGCGGACGGAAAGGCGGATTTTACATGAATGTGAAGGTAATCAACGGAGAATCCATCCCCAATATCCCGTGGCAGGAAAAGCCTGCTGACTGTAAGGACGTGATCTGGCGCTATGCGCAGAATCCTGTCATCCAGCGCGATCATCTTGAGATATCCAACAGCATCTTCAACAGCGCGGTCGTACCCTTTGAGGGCGGCTTTGCAGGTGTGTTCCGTGTGGACGACAAGGCCAGAAATATGGAGCTGCATGCAGGCTTCTCCAGCGACGGCCTGAACTGGGACATTGCACCCGAACGCATTGATTTTGTCAAGACCGATCCGGAGATTCAGGATTTCCAGTACGGCTATGACCCGCGCGTCTGCAAGATCGACGACCGCTACTATGTTACATGGTGCAATGCCTACGGCTGGAAGCCGACCATCGGCATGGCATATACCTTTGATTTCAAAACATTCCATCAGCTTGAAAATGCGTTTCTGCCCTTCAACAGAAACGGTGTCCTGTTCCCGCGCAAAATCAACGGCAATTACATGATGCTGAGCCGCCCCTCCGACAGCGGCCACACACCGTTCGGCGATATCTACATTTCACAGTCGCCGGATATGACCTACTGGGGCAAACACCGGCATGTCATGGGGCCGAGCATGGGCTGGGAATCCACCAAAATCGGCGCCGGCCCGATCCCGATTGAAACCGACCGCGGCTGGCTGATCTTCTATCACGGGGTTCTGACCTCCTGCAACGGCTATGTCTACAGCTTTTCTGCTGCACTGCTCGACAGAGATGCGCCGTGGAAGGTGCTGAAGCGCGGCAGAGAGTATCTCATCAGCCCGCAGAAGAATTATGAGTGCGTCGGTGATGTGCCGAATGTCACATTCCCCTGCGCGAATCTTGTGGATGCAGAAACCGGCCGCATTGCGATCTATTACGGCTGCGCAGATACCTGCACAAGCCTCTGCTTCACAACGGTTGACGATGTCATCGACTGGCTCGATCATCATTCTCAGGTCTGAACTGAATACAAAAAGTCCCGAATCGCTTTCAACAAAGCGGCTCGGGACTTTTTTGATGATTTTTACTGATTCGCCTCCGCACGGCACTTCAGTTTCATGCGCTGACCGTCATCCGAAGTGAAGCCCAGTTCATCATAGAACGGTGCAACCTCCGGCAGCGCACAGAGCTCGACCATAATATCCGTATCGGGAATGCCATTTTTGCGGATAAACCGAAGCATGTCACCGACCATCATTTTACCGATTCCCTTATTCTGATACTCCGGACGCACAACGACATCCTTGATGTAATAGCACAGGCCGAAATCGCCGATCATACGTGCCATTGCGACCGGCTTTTCGCCGTCAAAAACAGACAGCGTATAGACCGAATGCTCCAGCGCCAGCTCGGTTTGTGCAAGCGTGGGCGGATTGCTCCAGACACTGCGCCAGAGCAGAATAAACTCCGGTGCCTTCAGGGCATTGCGTTTGACTCTCAGTTTTTTCATCAGGATTCCCCTTTCGGTTATAGATTATTTGGAATGCACATCGACCTGCGGGTACGGAATCTCGATCCCTGCGGCGTCAAGTGCATTTTTTGCACATTCCAGCATTTGCGAGGCTGCAAAGAAATATCGCTCCTTTTTGACCCAGCCGTACAGCAGCAGCGTAATGCCGTGATCGCCCAGCTCCCTGACCTGAACAAACGGCGCAGGCTTTTGCAGCAGATCGGGTGTTTCAGCGGCAGCCTTCAGCAGCACATTTCTCGCCTGCTGAATATTGGTCTGATAGGAAACCGTCACCGGAACACTCACGCGCAGTCTGCCGCGCTGCGAAAGATTGCTGACTGCTCCGGACGAAACAATGCTGTTGGGCAGAAAAACGCTCTGATTGTCCAGCGTTCTGAGCTCTGTATAGAGGATCGTCACCGAATCGACAAAGCCCTCCTGCGCACCGACCTTAATATAATCCCCTGTCTGAAACGGCTTTGCAAACAGAATCACAAATCCGCCTGCAAGATTGGAAAGCGCATTTTGCAGTGCCAGACCGACCGTTACGCCGGCAGCACCGACAACCGTGATGATCGAAGCCGTCGGCACGCCGAGAATTGACAGGCAAATGATAATCAGAATGATATAAAGCAAAATGCGGAGAAAGGACTGTCCGAAGCCCGATGCGGTTGTGCCAATTCTGGCACGGCGCATCGTCCGGCTCATGACCTTGGTCAGCAGCTTCGCAAGCAGCATTCCGATCAGGAACACGCTGAGTGCGATCAGCAGCGTCGGAAAAAAGTCGGTCAGCTTGTCCCAGAACCGGGCAAACATTCCGGTCGTTTCGCGCAGAACCTCCTGTCCGTGCGCAAGCTGTTCATCCATTTATGCTTCCTCCTCCGGTTCGGAAAGCTCCTTCGGCGGCTCCCACGGTGCCGTGATCGCCTTGTCTGCGGTATCACGAAGCGAGTATATCTCATCAAAAACGGCGTAATATTTCAGCGGAACATAGCGGTTCAGGTGGCATTTCCCGAAATACCACTGCTGAAACCGGCATCGGGTCATGAGATCCTCGAAGAACGCATGCACCTCCAGCCGCTGCATCATGTCGATCCGGAGGCAGTCCTTCAGGGAGGCAGGCGGCTCATGCGTAATGATGTAATCAACCATATTGTCATGCGCCTCCAGATTATCGGCCGCGCTGAGGATTTCGCTGTATCCCGGCTGCTCCTGCTCCCACCAGTTTTCGGCAGTGCGGTATTCAAAGTCCTGACTGTGCCCGCCGCCGAACGTGAAGAAGCGCTTGCCGCAGATCGTATAGATCTGGCCGCGCATCAGGTGAATCAGGTTCGGCTCGATGACGCGCGCCTTGCCGCCGTTCCATTCCGTCACCGGATATTTCTCCAGCATATCGTAATTTTCGTGGCATCCGTCCACAAAGGCGACCGTGCATTTCAGATTGGCGAGCTTTCTGCGGTTCTTCTGCTCCTGCTTGGAATCATCCCAGAAAAAGCCGAAATCGCCGCAGACAATTACGACATCATTCGGGCCTGCCTTTTTAATGACTGAATTCTGAAATCGGGAATAGTCTCCGTGTGTATCACCGGTTACATAAACCATAGTCGCATGCTGCTCCTTTCTGTATCTCTGTCTGTTTATGAGCTGAGGTTATCCTGCGGCACGCCCTTCATCGTCAGGCTGATCCGCTTGCGCTTGGGGTCAGATTCCAGCACGCGGACACGGACGATCTGGCCGACCCTGACCGCATCGAGCGGGTGTTTGATAAACTTGTTCGAGAGCTGCGAAATATGCACAAGGCCGTCCTCATGGACACCGATATCCACAAATGCGCCGAAATCTATGATATTCCGCACTGTGCCGATCAGCTCCATGCCGGGCTTCAGATCCTCCGGCGTCATGATCTCGCCGCTGCGCATCAGCGGCTTGGGCAGCTCATCACGCGGATCGCGGCCGGGCTTGAGCAGCTCCTTCACGATATCCCGCAGGGTCGGCTCACCGACGCCCAGCTCTGTGCTCAGATTCCTGTAGCCGCGCTGCTCGACCTTTTCAGTCAGTGCATGCAGATCGCCGCCGAGATCGGACAGCGAATAGCCGCATGCCTTAAGCAGTCCCTCTGCCGCGGCATAGCTCTCCGGATGCACACCGGTATTGTCCAGCGGATTCTTTCCGTTCCGGACGCGCAGGAAGCCTGCACAGAGCTCGAACGCCTTTGCACCGAGCTTCGGCACCTTCATCAGCCCCTTCCGGCTGGTAAACGCACCGTTTTCCTCGCGGTATGCAACAATATTATGCGCAATGCCGCTGTGAATGCCGGAAACATAGGACAGCAGCGAACCGGATGCCGTATTCAGGTCAACACCGACTGCATTTACGCAGTCCTCTACAACACCGGTCAGCGATTCATTCAGGCGCGCAGGCGGCATATCATGCTGATATTCGCCGACACCGATTGCCTTCGGTTCAATTTTGACCAGCTCTGCCAGCGGGTCCTGAAGCCGCCGTGCAATCGAAACAGCAGAGCGCAGCGCAACATCGTAATCCGGAAATTCCTCTGCGGCGAGCTTGGATGCCGAATACACGGATGCGCCCGCCTCACTGACAACCATATAGGCCGTATGCATATCGGGCAGCTCCCGCAGTATCTCCGCAACGATCTGTTCGGATTCGCGGGAAGCAGTACCGTTTCCGATCGCAATGGCCGCAACATCATACTGCTGAATGAGCTTTTTCAGCTTTGCCTTGCCGCCGGCGACGGCCTGTGCGGAATTCGCGGTAATATGCACCACATCGGTCGCGAGCACCTTGCCTGTTGCATCGACGACCGCAACCTTGCAGCCCGTGCGGAAGCCGGGGTCAAGGCCGAGCGTCACGGCGCCGCGCATCGGGGGCTGAAGCAGAAGCTGCCGCAGATTTGATGCAAACACCGTGATTGCCTGCTCAGAGGCATCCTCCGTCAGTGCCGCACGAATCTCACGCTGTACGGCCGGGAGCAGAGATTTTTTATATGCCTCCAGCGCAGCCGCCTCAACGGTTTTTCCCGCCGGACTGCTGTTTTTCACATAGGTCTTGGTCACAAGCCCCTCACCGAGCCCCTCCGGCATGGTGAGCGTCACCTTCAGGAAGCCCTCCTTCTCACCGCGGTTGACCGCAAGAATCCGGTGCTTTGCGGTTTTCGAGAGCAGCTCACTGTGATCGTAATAATTTCTGTATACGCTGTCTGTATCGGGATCGGATGCCTTGACCGTCAGGCTGCCGCGCAGTGCAAGCACATTCCGCAGGCGCTTGCGGACATCCGCATCATCCGAAATCATCTCCGCAAGAATATCGGACGCGCCGCTCAGGGCTGCTTCGGCATCCGGAACCTCCAGCTCCGGATTTACAAAGGCTTCTGCTTCGGCTGCGGGATCGGTATCCGGTGCCTGCGCCATCAGCAGATCGGCAAGCGGCTGAAGACCGCGTGCCTTCGCGACAGAGGCCTTTGTCTTGCGCTTCTGCTTGAACGGGCGGTATAGATCCTCGGCCTCGACCAATGTTTTTGCGGCTGCAATCTGCTCTGAAAGCTCCGGCGTGAGCTTCTCCTGCGCCGCGATCGCATCCAGAATCTCCTGCTTGCGCTCTTCCAGCCTGCGCAAATAATTCAGACGTTCACTGAGTGTGTGCAGGGTCTGGTCATCCAGCGAGCCGGTCTGCTCCTTCCGGTAGCGCGCGATAAACGGCACGGTTTTTCCGTCATCAAGCAGTGCGACGGCCTGCGTGACCTGCTCCTTCCGGAGCTTCAGCTCCTCTGCGAGCTGCTGTAAGATATCCATGTATTGCCTCCGAAGTAATGTGATTGCATTGTCTGTTTCCGTTCTCTCCGGATTCGGACATACATATTATAACATATTATCCTGAAAAGTGCAATGGGTGAATGAGAAAAGAAACCGCGGGTGATAACACAGGCGCAGAAAAAAAGATTCCTGCTATTTCGCATGAATAAAAAAAAGGGCTAATAAAGATTTGGGTGGATTCTCGCACAAAAAAGGTGGTTTAGAACGGTTAAATAGAATAAGGTATCGCTTCGCGATGCTATTTTGAATGGGGAAAGCAGCCCTACGGGGTACTTTCCCCAAGCCCCAATCTTCCC
>JAFXZM010000035.1 GCA_017541275.1 Oscillospiraceae bacterium
ATGGAGAATACCAAGCCGCCGATCAAGATTCTTTCGCCGGGCAAGGTGTTCCGCTCCGATGACGATGCAACGCATTCCCCGATGTTCTCTCAGATGGAAGGACTTGTGGTCGATAAGGGCATCACGCTCTGCGATTTGCAGGGTATGCTCGATGTGTTTGCACAGAATGTCTTTGGTGAAAATGTCAGAACGCGGCTGCGCCCGTCCTACTTCCCGTTTACGGAGCCGTCCGTCGAAGTTGATGTGAGCTGCTTCTCCTGCGGCGGCTGCGGCTGCCGTCTGTGCAAGGACACCGGATGGATTGAGGTGCTCGGTGCGGGCATGGTCAACCGGAAGGTGCTCGAAAACTGCGGCCTTGACCCGGATGTCTATACCGGCTTTGCATTCGGCATGGGCATCGAGCGCATTGCAATGCTGAAATACGGCATCCCGAATATCAAGATGCTGTTTGAATCCGATACGAGAGTGCTCTCGCAGTTCAGCGAGTAAGCCTGTAAACGATATTAAACGAAAGGAACTTATAACGATGATCGTTCCGCTGAGTTGGTTAAAGGAATACGTTGATATTGATATTACGCCGCAGGAGCTTGAAACAAAGCTCTTTGACTGCGGCTTTGAGGTCGAGACACTGACCGAGCTGGGCGCGGATATTTCCGGCGTCGTGGTCGGACAGGTCGAATCGCTGGAGCCGATTCCCGACACGCATCTCTCTGTGTGTCAGGTAAACTGCGGCGAACACGGCAGCTTTCAGATCTGCTGCGGCGCCGATAATGTCAAGGCAGGCGGCAAATACCCCGCTGCACTGGTCGGCGCACAGGTCTATGCGACTGCAAAGGATCATGTGACCGTCGAGGGTCTCATGAAAATCAAAAAGGGCAAGCTCAAGGGCTTTGAATCGCACGGCATGCTCTGCTCCGGCATCGAGATCGGTCTGAATGAGGATTTGTATCCCGGCGCGGAATACTGCGGTCTGCTCGTGCTGCCGGAGGATGCCCCGGTCGGCGCGGATATCAAGCCGGTTGTCGGGCTGGATGACTGGATGTTCGATATTTCGATCACCGCGAACCGCCCGGACTGCATGTCCGTGCTCGGCATCGCACGCGAGGTCGCGGCCGCACTGGGCAAGCCGCTGAAAATGCCGGCAGTCGATTACAAGACCGACGGCACAAAGCTGGACGGCTTCAAGGTCTCGGTCGAAGCGCCGGATCTCTGCCCGCGCTATTCTGCACATTATGTCCGCAATATTCAGATCGGCGAATCGCCCGCATGGATGCGCCGCCGTCTGGCACTGGTCGGCATCCGTTCGATCTCCAATATCGTCGATATCACAAACTATGTGCTGAAGGAGATCGGTCAGCCCATGCATGCCTTTGATCTGCGCGATCTTGCCGGTCAGCAGATCGTTGTGCGCAGAGCGAAGGACGGCGAAAAGATCGTCACGCTCGATGAAAAGGAATTTGCACTGAATCCCGCAAATCTGGTCATCTGCGACGGCGAAAAGCCCGTTGCACTTGCCGGCGTCATGGGCGGCCTGAACTCCGAAATCAAAAATGATACCACAGATGTGGTGTTCGAGTCCGCCAAATTCATGCGCGACAATGTCCGCAAAACTTCCCGTGCGCTCGGCCAGCATTCCGACAGCTCGCAGCGCTTTGAAAAGGGTGTCGATGAATATGCGACACAGCTCGGCATGCAGCGTGCGCTGCACCTGATCGGTGCGCTCGGCTGCGGCAGCGTCACCGAAACCGGCATTGCTGCTGCGGAAAATGCCGACCCGGCTGCAACCCGTCCGCTGACCGTTTCAATCGCGAAGATCAATGCACTGCTGGGCATTACCGTGCCGGATGACGAAATCATCCGCATCCTGACAAACCTGAATTTTGCCCCGCAGATCGACGGCGATGCACTGAGCGTGCAGGTGCCGCCCTACCGCGAGGATATCGAAAATGCTCCGGATATCGCGGAGGAGCTCATCCGCATGTACGGCTATGATCACATCAAGCCGACCTTCCTCGCAGCCGCCTCCGTGACGAACGGCGGCCGCAATGCCGCTCAAAGCAGCCTGATGAAATTAAAGCGCGTGCTTTGCGCACAGGGACTTTATGAAGCCATCCACTATTCCTTCTATTCGCAGAAAGACCTCGATATGCTGAAAATCCCGGCCGATGCGCCGCAGCGTCAGGCAATTCGTCTGCTGAACCCGATCTCCGAAGATCTTTCGATCATGCGGACAATGCTTGCGCCGTCTATGCTGAACGCGGTCATCCGCAATGTGCGCCGCGGCAATGACTGCGGCCGGCTCTTTGAGGTCGCAAAAACCTACCACTCCGCTGAGGAGCATCCGGTCGAGGAGCCGGAGGAGCGCGAAGCGCTCTGCATTACGCTGTTCGACGGCGGAAAGGTCAGTTTCTTTGACGGAAAAGCTGTCACCGAAGCAATCGCAGATGCATTCCGGCTTCAGTTTACCTACCGCAAGCCGGAGGATGCCGCAAAATATCCGTTCCTGCATCCGGGCATGAGCGCGGAGCTGCTGCTCGACGGAAATGTCATCGGCTGGCTCGGCATGCTCGCTCACGACCTCACCGATGCTGAGGTGCCGGAGCATTCCGTTTTCCTCGCAGAGCTCGATCTCACTGCTCTGCGTCCGCATCTGCTTGGTGAGCTGCATTTCGCGCCGCTGCCGAAATATCCGGTCGTTCAGCGCGATATCGCACTGCTGGTCGGTGAGAATGTCATCTGCGCCGATCTTGAGGCTGCGATGAAGCGCGCATGCAAGTCGCTCGACAGTGTGCTGCTTTTTGATGTGTACAAGGGCAAGCAAATCGCGGCAGGCAAGCAGTCGCTCGCTTTTTCCCTGAAATTCCGCTCGGACGATCACCCGTTTACCGACAAGGAGGTCGATCAGTTCGTCGCGAAAATTCTGAAGGTGCTCGGCAAGGAATTTGAGGCTGAGCAGCGGTAAATTCTGCATATCGACGCCGTCCCGGTATACGTATTCGGGGCGGCGTTTCTGTTTGTCCGGAATCAGTTTTATTCAGTTTTCAAGCTCCCAGAATGCACCCTGCATGAACTGCGGATGACCTGAACGCATCACTGACATCAGCGCGATCAGCAGACACCCTTCTTTTCTGTGCTGCCGGGTGGTTCCGGTTTTTGCGGAACATCGGCATCATAGCATTCTCTTATCCATGCGGTACATTTCCGGCAAATTTTGCATGTTTGCGTGCAAAGTATTTGTTTTATCAAATTGATTTCTCTGTTTTGCACAATGGCGATGTGTCTTTGCTGTGCTGTGTATGGATGTTTTGACGGTTGCTTTTGTCATTTGGCTCAAAATATGGGACACAGCAAACGATTGAGAAGCTGCGATCAGCAGCGTGTATTGGGAAACTTGGGAGAATGAGCCTGACCGTGCCTTTAGCAAAATGCCAGCGGGGGCTCCCCGCGGCGCAAATGCGAGGGGAAGAACCACAAGGAGAGGGAAGATCGCTCCCTGCGGTCGCTCATTCTCCCCTCTCCTTAAGGTTCTCCCCCTCGCGCTCCCTCTTTCCTTATCCTCTCTCCTCTCTTGTTCCGCGTTTCTTCAGGTTTTCGGGAGCATACGCATACCTGCGGCGTTTTTGTTTTGCGATAACTGCAACAAATGCAGTAAAAACGCATAACTAAAAATGCGCGGCTGCTAAGAGGGTCAAGGGGTCAGGAAAGCGGGGGCTCGGGGGCGAAAACCTAGGGGGATAGGGGGAATCAGCGAACGCAGTGAGCGCTTCCCCCTGTCCCTCTGGGTTGTCACCCCCGACCTGCGGGGAGAAGTAAGTCTGATGTTTCTGCTGTTTTGATTGGGCCTATTCCCCGCCGCGCAGTGCGCGGCTCCATTTGCTAAAGGCACAGTTACGCCTTGCAATTTTGCATGCAAAACTCACGATGCTATTCGCATCTTCTGTGCAGTTAAATTGGCTCAACAGCAGAATTCCATTCAGAAAAGTAAAGCTGCGATCAGCAGCGTGTATTTGGAAACTTGGGAGAATGAGCCTGACCGCGCCCAGTCAAAATATACGATAGGACACCGGATAAAGAGAGATTGACAAAAAACATCAGTCCTCCGCTCAGATTTCAGTCTGTACAAAAGAAGGAACTGCTATTTGTAATGAGGGAGAAAATGCTGCTGCCGTGCAGCACGGCACCGGTTTGCATCCCGCCAAAATCACGGAAAGAAATGCGGAAATTGCCGCGATTTTGTGAAATCGGCAGAAATTTTGCAGACGCTTGACAAAAGGCCAAAGAAATATTATAATAAACAGGTGCGCGGTATGCCTGCGTACTATATTCTATTATTAAAGAAGGAGGAAAATCATGCCAACATTCAATCAGCTCGTTCGCAAGGGCAGAAAGACTCTGGCGGAGAAGTCTACCGCTCCGGCACTTCAGAAGGGCTACAATGCTCAGAAGAAGTCCCAGATCGACCTCAGCTCCCCCCAGAAGCGCGGTGTCTGCACTGCCGTCAAGACTGCTACCCCGAAAAAGCCGAACTCCGCAATGCGTAAGATCGCGAGAGTGCGCCTGACCAACGGCTATGAGGTCACTGCCTATATCCCGGGCATCGGCCACAACCTGCAGGAGCACAGCGTCGTTCTGATCCGCGGCGGACGTGTCAAGGATCTGCCTGGTGTGCGTTACCACATCATCCGCGGTACCCTCGATGCGCAGGGCGTGAACGGCCGTCTTCAGGCTCGTTCCAAGTACGGCGCAAAGCGCCCGAAGGCAGGCAAGAAGTAATCCTTTTTGCCCCGCTCTTTTTTCGCACTACCCCCACGGCACTTGTGGAATCTGATTGATAGCATGAATTTTCCGTTTCATTCGCTGTCTCATTCTGCAACGGCGCCGACACCGCGTTCCCCGCGCGACAACGGGGAAACAGGTGAGTACCTGTGAATTCATCTTTTATGAAGGAGGGAAGCGAGTATGCCAAGAAGAGGCAGTATCGCAAAGCGTGACGTTCTGGCAGACCCGATGTACGGCTCCAAGCTTGTCACCCGTCTGATCAACAACATCATGCTCGACGGCAAGAAGGGTGTCGCACAGAAAATCGTGTACGACGCATTCGAGATCGTAAAAACCAAGACCGACCGCGATCCGCTGGAGGTCTTTGAACAGGCAATGGAAAACATTATGCCGGTTCTTGAGGTCAAGGCACGCCGCATGGGCGGCGCAACGTATCAGGTCCCGATGGAGGTCCGTCCGGACCGCCGTCAGACGCTCGGTCTGCGCTGGATTACCAAGTATTCCAGACTGCGTTCCGAGAAGACCATGAAGGAGCGCCTTGCAGGCGAAATCGTCGATGCCATCAACGGTACCGGCGGCTCTGTCAAGAAGCGCGAGGATACACACAAAATGGCTGAGGCAAACAAGGCGTTTGCACACTATCGCTGGTGATCCCCCGCGGATTGTCACTGTACGGGTATTCTGTACGCAAAGCGAGAGGAATTTGATTAGGAGGAACCAAGAATGCCAAGAGACTGTAGTCTTGAGCAAACCAGAAATATCGGCATTATGGCTCACATCGACGCGGGCAAGACCACCACGACCGAGCGTATTCTGTTCTATACCGGCATCAACCACAAAATCGGCGATACCCACGACGGTACCGCGACGATGGACTGGATGGAGCAGGAGCAGGAGCG
>JAFXZM010000036.1 GCA_017541275.1 Oscillospiraceae bacterium
GCAATTACTTTTCCGTGTTGCGCTTTATAGTCTCGCCTCGACTTGAATTCTTCCCTCCGCCCCTTCCGGAGCTTCAGTCAAATTCGGAATCTTCAAGGGTTCTCTTTCTTGGTTGCATTGTTCAATTTTCAAGGTGCCGGGCCGCTGCCCTTTCTTTCGGACAGCTTATTTATTATAGCACATTTTTTGAGGTTTGTCAAGCCTTTTTCAAAACTTTTTCAAGTTTTTTCTTCCAGACTCTCTCTTTTTCCTCTCCTGCGCCTGCCCCCGCTCTCGCGGCGACTTCGTTATTTTACCATAATACTTTTCTTTTGTCAAGCCCTTTTTTCAGCTTTTCCCTTTTCGACAATTTTGCGGAATCTGCCTATCGCTGTTATGTCAAAATCACTATGACTGCTCGTTTTTCGTCCGCAAAGATATGCGGGCTGAGGTTTCCCGCGGTCTCGGCGATTGCCTGCTGGGTCTCCGGGTCGGATTGCAGTGCGGTTCTGGCCTTTGCAAAGGTATCTCCGCTCGTGCAGCGGAACTCGATCAGATTGCCCGGCCGCTGTCCGCACCATGTCCGGAGCATTTCCGGCAGTCTGCCCGCATCGTTCAAAACCTGCCCGTACATCTGATAATAGGTTTTCGCGGCATCCGTGCAGGCCGGCGGCGCAAACATCGTTTTATCGGGCAGATGATCGGAAAACACCTGATCTGGCACAGCAAAGCAGGCATGCGCGGTCTCGATGCCGTAGCTGTCGTCGTCATCCCATGTCACATCAATATTATAATAATTCCCGCCGATTTTCGCAATATTCCAGATATGCGCCTCGCCGCGGTCGGTCGTGCCGGGGACGCACATTGCCTCCAGCCCGGCGCGCCTTGTGACATACAAGAATGCTTTTGCATACCCCTCACATTTCGCTGCGCCCTCCACCAGACAGCCGTAGGCATTGTCCGCATTCGGCGAATCCAGATAAACACAGCCCTCCGCGATGCCGTCGTGAATCATCAGCAGCTTTTTGTCATCGCTCAGCACCGGCGAAATTCCGGAGAGAATCCGGTCGGCCGCTGCCTCCATCTGCTTTGTCATTTCTGCCGCCTGATTCTTGTCTGCGGAGTAATACATGGTCACGCGCTCCATTTCGGCAGCGGTCTCATAAACTGTATCAAGATAGAAGAATTCAGGCTCCTGTGTTGCCAGCAGGAGATATACCTTTTTATACTCATCCGCTGTAAACATATCCGGCAGACTGATTTCCGTGCGAAAGTCGGAAATGCCGTGATACAGCGCGGAATACAGTTCCTTCTCGCGCATATCAAGCTGCTGATACGGATAGCGTGCCGCCTCAAAATCATCGCCGTAGGCCTCATGCTCCGTGCCCTTGCCGCGTCTGACGATCACGCCCATGCCGAGCATCAGCACGATCAGAAAAACCGCAACCGTAATCAGCGTTCTGAGCTGTGTTTTGTTTGAAAGCATCCGGCACCTCCGTTTCTGTTATTCTCTGCTTGTTTCCTGTGTCTGCACCGTCTGCGGCAGCAGCTCCGCCTTGATGCGGCTGATCCAGTTGTCCTCATAGGACAGCAGGGTATAGCGCACACCGTCCTGCTCGGCAGCGGGACGCTCGCCCTCCTCCGGAATACGGCCTAAGAGATGGACAACAAATGCGCTCATGGTATCATATTCGTCATCCGGTTCAAATTTCACGCCGAGTCTCGGCAGAATATCCTCCGGATCGGCGCTGCCGGCGATTGAAAACACGCCCTCGGAGAGCTCGGTGATCTCGGCCTCCTCCTCGCCGTCATATTCATCCTGAATATTGCCGACGATCTCCTCCAGCAAATCCTCCATTGTGACCATACCGGCCGTGCCGCCGTACTCATCGGCGACGATCGCGAGCTGCATTTTCTCTCTGCGCATGCGCTGAAAGACATCTCTGCACTTTGCGGTCTCCGGCACAAAAATAGCGGGCCGCATCAGCGCACGGACGGGTTTATCCTCTGCCCTTCCGACAAGCGGCAGCAGGTCCTTCACCAGCACCACGCCTACGATGCTGTCAATCTGATCTTCAAAAACCGGAATGCGCGAGAAGCCCTCCCGCATTGCAAGCGCAGCAGTTTCAGAGGCAGTCGCGTCTGACGGAACAGCGGTCATATCTCTGCGGTGTGTCATCACATCCGAAACAGAAACATCATCGAACGAAAAAATGTTGTTAATCATTTCGCGCTGACTTTCTTCGATGCCGCCCGTTTCATTTCCCGCATCGACCAGCAGCCGGATTTCCTCCTCCGTGACCACATCGACGCTGTCGGCGGCCGGAATCCGGACGAGCTTGCAGAGCAGCGCGGTCACGGCGGAGGCAATCGCCCAGAACGGCGTCAGCACGGCAATGAGCACGCGCACAGACGGCACACAGAATTTTGCGAAGCCCTCGCTCCGGTTCAGCGCGATGCGTTTGGGAAACAGATCGGTAAAGACCGCCATGACGAGCGTAAGCCCGACCGTAAGGATTCCCGCAGAGAGAAGGCTGCTCGGCAGGCTGTTGAAGCCGGCGCGCAGCAGAAGCGTCTCAAGCGGTCTGCCGAACAGTGCATAGCAGAGCAGTCCGATGAGCAGCGCCGAGCAAATGCGGTGCATTGTGAAGCTCCTGCGCAGTCTTGTGGGCTTTGAGATGAGCCTGTCGAGCGGTTTCCACGCGGCATTTTCGCCGGCGCGGGCATGCACGACTGCATCATTGATCTCCGTGAGCGCAGTTTCGCAGGCAGAATACCATGCGCGCAGCAGTGCGATCAGCACCAGCAGTGAGATCGCGGTCCATAATCGGCCGCCGTCAGTTTCCATAAAGCAAAAATCCTTCCTTTCGCAGTTACAGGTGATTAGCCTGATTATATCCCATTTTGCCTTGTTTGTCAAGCGGGCAGTGCACGCGGGAGTGGCTAAATCGGGGATTGATTGTTCAAATATCAGTCTGTACAAGCGCGGTACATATTATTGGGGAATGGGTGAGAGAAAACTCTTGTTTTCTCTCACCCAAGCCCCCTCTTTCAGCGCTTTTGAACGAAAGGGGAATTCCGCGCTCTGCTCACGGGTTTGCGTGCAAACCCTGCGGCCAAAGGGCTCCGCCCATTGGAATCCCGCGAGCTTTTTGAAAGAAAGCAAACGCCAGCAAAGCTGACGTACCAAAAACTTTTATTTGACATCGCCGGTTACGGGCTGAAAATCCCCGAAATATCCACTCCCGTGCACGCTGCGATACAGCAAAGCGGAAGATCGGCGCGCTTTATTCGACAGTCTTTCTGAGCGTTAGCAAATACCAGCGGAGGCTCCACGCCCCGCGCCCAGTCAAAATATACGATAGGACGCCGGATAAAGAGAGATTGACAAAAAACAGTGCTCTGCCGCACTTCCCGCGCAGCAGAGCACTTCCGTAAACAGTTTATTTGGTTGCAAGTGCCTCAATCTTAATATAGCCCGCGAGATACCGCATCAGCTTCGAGAGATCGGCGGCATCCAGCTTTCCGTCGTGCGTGACCTCCGCATTTGCCTTGCCGTCATCGGTCAGCTCGCCGTCTTTCAGCGTCTTGTCATCACCCACGCCGCGAGCGAGCAGCACAGCATCACGCACATCAATATCGCCGTTACAGTCGGTATCGCCCCACTTGATTTTTGGAAGTGAGCCTCCGGTCGTGGTGGTTGTTGTAGTGGTCGTCGAGGTGGTCGTTCCGGGCTGAACCGACTCAGAGCCGTCGCTCAGCTCGCCGTACACGATGCCGCAGCCGACCGTAGACATATACACCTTGCCAAATGTCTTCATATCGCCGACAAGGTAATTGCCGTTGCCGGTTCCGCCGTAGAGATGATCGGTGTTGATGCAGACCCATGACTGGCCGCCGTCCGTGGAGCGGTAAATGCCCTCCGGATCGGTTTCGAGCGGCTTGCCGTACATAAAGACGGTATTCTGTCCGCCGGATTTTTCCGGCGCGCCGTAGCCGAGGGTCTTGCAGTAGCTGACGGAATCGAGCTTCGTGATTGTCGCCGTTCCGTTCTTGACGGATGCACGGTATGCGCCGTACCAGCCGCCGCCGAGGATCAGCTCACCCTTTCCGAGATAGCCGATTCTGCCGGCGCTGTCGCACTGGTCATACATGCAGACGTCTGTCGATTTGAAGGTCTTGCCGCCGTCCGTGCTGACGCAGAACTTATACTGTGCATCCTCAGCAGTCGGTTCGGGCTTGGAATAGTGCCACGAGGAATTATAATAGGTCGCATAGGCATAGACCGTATTGGGGTCATCCGGCTCGACCAGCAGCATGGTCGATTTCGAGCCGTACTGCGACGGGATGCCCTCGCAGGCAGTCCAGGTCTTGCCCCAGTCATCAGAATAGGAAACGCCGCCGTCGTTCTTGCCGGTGTTGAAGATGCGGTACTTGCCCTTTGCGGTTTCTGCGATCGCGAGCTTGCCGCCCTTGACCGCCGGTGTCATGGCATTCCATGTCTTGCCGCGGTCGGTGGTGTAGTAGCCCGAGCCGTTGTCCCCCTCTGCGATGCGCGCCCAGACATCGGTATTCTGCGGGCAGACTGCAATGGCGGAGGTGCTGCCCATGTTCGGCTGATACTGAAGGCCGATCTTGTCCGGCGATTCATGCACAAAGCCGTCGTAGTCGCCGATGGCCGAAAGGTTCAGGCCGTCGGGCGTAGAAACGAAATCGAGCGAAACGACTTCTTCGATGCCGTCGGGATGGAACGTATATGTCGGCGCATTGTCCTTGTCGGTGCTCCAGACATTAGTGCAGACGAACACGCCGTTTCCGGAGGTGATCCACATTCTGTTGTGGTCGCGGGGGTCTGTGACGACCGTGCCGGACCAGTGGATCGCCTTGTCGCGGATCCAGTCATAGCCGCCGTCCTGGAGATAATTGGCCACAAGATATTTATTTCCCCAGTCGCCCGCCTGCTTGCCGGGCGTGAAGTTCTCCCATGTTTTGCCGCCGTCGAAGGAGCGGAAATACTGGTCGCCCCATGTTGCGCCGTGCTCATCGGTCCATGCCTGCCAGAGCTGATCCTCCCATTTGCCGCAGGTGCCTGCGATCATGTGATCGGGATTCTCCGGGTCTGCCCAGACAGAGCCGAGGCCGTAGGCGGAATTGAAGATGCTGGTCACGGTGCCGGTTGACGGTGTATACCGGTATGCACCGCCGGATGTGCCGCCGAAGGCCAGTCCTGCGATATAGGTGATCAGCAGGTCACCCTTGGGATCGACATTGATGCGGGACGGATAGACATCGGTCGGCAGATCCTCGGAAAGCACGGTATACTTGTCCGTCTTGACGTCTGCAACATGCACATTGGCAACGCCCTTCTTGGAGGTTGCGACATACACCTTGCCGTTCAAGATCGCGATTGCGGCAACGCCGTTCTGGTTGTTGTATGCATCGCTCGTGACGGAGCGCGCGATATTTTCCGTCCATGTCGGCCATTTGGTCGTGCTGTCAAACAGTCCCAGCGCATCGTAGCCCTCGACCGGCGCCCATGTCTCGCCGCCGTCCGTAGACTTGATGAGTGCGGATTTGGAGTTCTCGTCCGCGGTCACGTCGCCGCCGGCATAGATGATCTTGGGGTTGTCCGGATCGACTGCAATGGATTCGCCGCACTGTCTGCCGTCGCCGTTGCCCATGACCTTGATGAGATTGGTGACGTCGATCTCCTTGAATGTTTTGCCGCCGTCCGTTGTCTTGAAGATAACGGTTTTCTCGGCAGAGAAATAGGCGCAGCCGCAGAGGAAATAGACGGTGTTGTCATCGGTCGGATCGACCGCCATTGCGTCAACGGAAAGCAGGCCGCGGTCGGCATCGTTGATGAAACCGAGGAGCTGCTCCCATGATTCGGTATCGTAGTTGTAGCGGTAAGCACCGCCGACGTCGGTTCTGGCGTACATGACCTTTTTGCCGGTGACGATACCGGAAACGAAGCCGCCGCCGCCGATGCGCATGGTGCCCCACTTCATCGTGCCGGAGATGTCCTTTGTTGCAGCAGAAGCCTGCATGCCGGAGAACGGTACAGCCGTTCCGAGCAGGGTCACTGCCGCGAGCGCAGCAATACTGCGCTTCAGATTGCGATTGTTCATTTGATTGCCCCCTCAAAGCATAAAAAAAATACCCGTAGTGATATTGCGGTGTCCCGTAACGCGGCACAGAGCGCCGCACACCACTTTTATTTTAGCATAAACCGGACTATTTTGCAATTATCTATTGTATCAATGACTGTTCAATCGTGCGTTTCTGCAAAGAGTATTTTTGTGTACGGCTTCGGCGAATTGGACAAAGCTGCTTGATTTTGTTTGTGCATTCAGCGGAAATGCACGGATTTCTATTGATTTCATTGCTGCTTTATGTTATAATCTGTATATGAGCTTTTGGCTTATATTTTAATATGAAAAGGTGATAATCATGAAAATGAAACGGCTTTGTTCGATGCTCTGCGCGGGGATGCTCGCCTGTTCCGGCGCTGTTACGCTTCCGGCGGCCTATGCGGTATATGCGGAAGACCTTGTTTACAACGGAATGAAGTATCAGGTTGTGGACGGTGCGGTCACGATTACGAAATACAGCGGCACTGATACGGAAATCACGATTCCCGCAGAGATTGACGGAAAGCCGGTGACAAGCATCGGCGATAATGCGTTTTTCAACTGCTCCGGGCTGACCGAGATCACGATTCCGGACAGCGTGACGAGCATCGGCGATAATGCGTTTTTCAACTGCTCCGGGCTGACCGAGATCACGATTCCGGACAGCGTGACAAGTATCGGGGATGGCGCATTTTACCACTGCTCCGGCCTGACCGAGATCACGATTCCTGATAGCGTGACAAGTATCGGGGTTGGCGCATTTTACCACTGCTCCGGCCTGACCGAAATCACAATTCCGGACAGCGTAACAAGCATCGGAGATTATGCGTTTGACCACTGCACCGGCCTGACAAGCATCACAATTCCGGACAGCGTAACAAACATCGGAGATTATGCGTTTGACGGCTGCACCGGCCTGACAAGCATCACAATTCCGGACAGCGTAACAAGCATCGGAGATTGTGCGTTTGACGGCTGCACCGACCTGACAAGCATCACAATTCCGGACAGCGTAACAAGCATCGGAGGTTGTGCGTTCGGGGGCTGCTCCGGCCTGACCGAGATCACGATTCCTGATAGCGTGACGAGCATTGGCGGTCATGCTTTTTCCAGCACTCCGTGGCTGGAAGCAAAACAGAAGGAAAACCCGCTTGTGATTGTAAACGGTATTCTCATTGACGGATCAGCCTGTTCTGGTAATATTACAATCCCGGACAGCGTGACAAGCATAGGAGAATCAGCATTTATGTGGTGCTCCGGCCTGACCGAGATCACGATTCCTGATAGCGTGACAAGTATCGGGGATGGCGTATTTTACGGCTGCGACAACCCCACGATCAAAGGCTATACCGGCTCCTATGCCGAAACCTACGCCAAGGAAAATGAGATCCCGTTTGAGGCGATCAGTGAAGCACCTGCGCCCGAACCCGGCGACCTCTCCGGCGACGGTGAAATCGGAGCAGACGACGCGCAGATGACGCTGAAGGCATATGTCAACATTCTGGCGGAGAAGGACACCGGCCTGACCGAAGCACAGAAAAAGGCCGCCGATGTAGACGGCGACGGTGCAATCACCGCAACGGACGCGCAGATCATCCTGAAGTATTACGTCAATACGCTTGCAGGCAAGGAAGTCACATGGGAACAGCTCATCCCGAAAAAGCAATAACGGAAAAAACCGCCGCCCGGCATCAGACCGGACGGCGGTTTTGCATTTCACAGGATAAAGCAGATCAGCCCGCTGCATCCCTCATTGATGACGCGCTCCAGCGTTTCCTGCAATTTGAGGCGGGCTTCGGCGGGCATTTTGCTGAGCTTTGCGTGCAGCCCCTCATTCACCAGCTCGTGCAGCGACTTCCCGAAGATATTGGATTCCCAGATTTTTGCGGGGTTTTCCTCAAATTCGCGGAGCAGATACAGCACAAGCTCCTCGCTCTGCTTTTCGCTCCCGACGATCGGGCTGACGGTTGTCTGAATACCCGCGCGCATGATATGCAGTGACGGAGCCGAAGCCCGCAGCCGCACGCCGTAGCGCCCGCCCTGCCGGATCATTTCGGGCTCCTCAAGCGTCAGCTCGCCGGCCTCCGGCATGATGATGCCGTAGCCGGTTGCCTCGGCCTCCTCCAGTGCAGGCTGTATGCGCTCATAGGCGCGCTTGATGCGCGAGAGCTCCAGCAGCACCGGGAACAGCTCGTTTTCGCTGTGAATTTCAATGCCGGTTTCCTCGCCGAGAATGCGGTAAAAGAGTGCGGGGTCGAGCGTCAGCCGGAGAATGATATTGCCCGTGCCGAGCGCGATGCGGCGGATCTCCGCCTCCTGAATGTAATCGCATTCCGTCAGTGTTCCGCACATGCTCCGTGCATCACGCATTACGCGGAGCCCCTGCGCGGCCTGCCGCACCGCTCCGAAAACGGCTTCCTTCAGCCAATGGCCCTTTGCAAGCGCCGGCAGCCATGCCGCCGTTTCGACACTGATCTCCCGGATTGGGAACATATCCAGCAGCTTCGAGAGAATCATGCGGATCGTATCCTCGTCCAATGAGAGGCAGCTCACGGCCAGCACCGGCGCACCGTACTGTGCTTCAAGCTCTGCGGCAAGCTCCTGTGCGGCATCGCTTTCCGGCTCAACGCAGTTCAGCAGCACCACAAACGGCTTTCCCAGCGCCTGAAGCTCCGAGATCACACGCTCCTCTGCGGCGGCATATTCCGCGCGGGGAATGTCGGTCACGGAGCCGTCTGTCGTGACGACCAGCCCGACCGTTGAATGCTCTGTAATGACCTTCTGTGTGCCGACCTCCGCCGCCATATTGAACGGCACCGCTTCGTCAAACCACGGGGTTTTGACCATGCGCGGCGCCTCCTCCTCAATATAGCCGAGGCTGCTCGGCACGATATACCCCACGCAGTCAATCATGCGGACGGCACATTCCGCACCGTCGGGCAGCGTAATCTCGACCGCATGCTCCGGCACGAATTTCGGCTCTGTTGTCATGATTGTTCTTCCGCCGGCGCTCTGCGGCAGCTCATCGGTTGCGCGGCCGCGCCGGGCTTCGTCGGCAATATTCGGAATCACCAGCGATTCCATAAACCGCTTGATGAGCGTTGATTTTCCGGTGCGGACAGGCCCGACCACACCGATATAGATATCACCGCCTGTACGTCTTGCGATATCTGCATATATATCATTCATACGTGAAACCCTCCGGCTTTCAGATAAAATGGTATCTCCGATGGCGATGGATTTATCATGCGCTGCCGACGTGCAGCGCTGTCTTATTTCACATTTGGAATCAGAAGCATCTGCGCAGTTTTCAGCGTATCCTCCGCCAGCGCATTCTCCTCGCGGACTGCCTCCGGCGCAGTATGATACCGCTTTGCGATCTCCCAGAGCGATTCCTCCGGCTGACCGAAATAAAGCCGCAGCGCATAATCCTCATTTGCGGGCAGCCGCGAAGCGCTGTCTACCGTCACATCCGTCAGCAGGCGACGCGGGCTCTGCCGCAGAATCGTTCCGCTGAGAGACAGCTCTGCCTGAAGCGTCACGCTGTCCGAGCCCGTCAGCGTGTACCCGCAGCTTGATACCCGCACCTGCGGCAAAAGCTGTCCGGCCGGAACCTGCGGCAGCGGCCATGAAAACGGTTCCTCCTGCTCCAGCATCATCGGGTGATCTCCTTCATCCGCCGCCAGCACACAGCAGCGCAGCGTTCCGGTAAGCACCGTACCGCCTGTGCCGTCGGCATCGGCTGCCGCACGCACACACGCCGGCCTTGCCCATGCCGCATATACCCGCGTCAGAACCGCCTCCGGCTTGCTCAGAACGGGCTTCATCTGCATGGTCTCCGCAATCGCGGCGGGTTCCGTCAGCAGCGGAATGTCCTCGGCCTCAGCCGTAAGCGGATGCACCGTTGAATAGATGTCCGTCAGCAGCGCAGCCTCCGCCGTGCAGACCGCCTCACAGTGCAGTGTAATCTGCATATCGCAGTGCAGCAGACGGATATTACCGTCATTTTCCGATTCCGGCGTCAGCAGCAGCTCTGTCAGCGATGCTGTCACAGCACAGGGCATATCCTCCGATAAGCCCTCCTGCTCGACGATCTGACTGAACGGAAAGGCTGCGGTCAGTGTTTCAATGCCCGATTCCGCCGCATAGAGCAGCGTAACCGATGCCTCCCCCTTTACAACCAGCTTGCCCGCGACAATCCGCGTTTCGGAAACCGTCAGTGCGGTCTGCTCCCGCAGAACGGAAAGCAGCGCCGGCTGCGCCGCTGCAAGCCCGATATCCTCAGACAGCACAAAGCGCTTCTGTGTCCGGATGACCTGCGAAACATAACGCACCTGCTCAGACCGGCACTGCACATGCAGACCCTCAGCGCCGGAAAGCACCTCTCTTTGCTGCTCTCCCGCACTCTGTATGCGGATGCGCACCGCCCCGCGCAGATCAATGCGGCGGTGACTGACCGCACGGCAGTTCATGTACGAGGGCTCTGCGGTCACGCGGAAAACCGGCTGTGCCGTGCCGGCTGTCTCCGGCGGCAGCGAATACTGCTTTGTGTAAGTAAGCTGCTGCGTCACCGCCTGCACCGTATCCGACTGCTCCCCGCAGTACAGCACATGCACTGTCACGCGCAGTGTATATTGCAGCACGCCGTCGGCGAGCTCCTGTCCGGTTATCAGCGTTTCCGCATCAGTGTGCAGCAGCCGGAAAAAATCCGGGTAGTAATCCGGCAGCACATAATCCAGCTCGACGCTCTGCTCCTGCTCCGCCTCGGGTATCTGCATCGGAACATACACGACCTCCCGCCGTACCTGCCATTCATTTGTTTGCATAGTATCATCCTCCGGTCTGACGCATGTATATCGAATTCGCTGCGTTTGGTATATTCTATGCCTGTCCGGCCGGATTTAGAACAAAAAAATACACCCCGCTGCTTTTCTGCATTCGGCGTGCAGCAGATAAGAAAGGCCGAAAAGCGGGGGGGGACGAAACATGCTGCCGGTTTCCTTTCTTTTCGCGCTCTGCGGGAGCACCGGGCATCTCTTGACATTTCGGCATGATTCCGTTATAATAATGTTACCCCGTCAGAGTAAAATACAGGAGGAAAAATCAAATGAAAAAGAAAGCATTGCTTATCCTTGCGCTGGCAGCCTGCCTGCTGACCGGCTGCGGCGGAAAGCAGCTCTCCGAAAGAGCCAAATCCGCACAGTCCGCGATTGATGCACTTCCTTCCGCCTATTCAGAGGATGCGGAAAATGCATACAGCAATGCAAAGCTTCTATATGATGTACTGACCGATGAAGAAAAAAAGGACGTCAATAAGGAGAAGCTCGATGCGCTTGAGCAGTCCAGAGATGATATTGTCAAAAAGCCCGCTGAGGAAGTGAATCAAAAAATCAGAGAACTGACACTGAAATACAGTACTGCTGCGGAGCTTCAGCAGAGCGCGGATGACATAGAGGAAATCGTCAATGAAATTGATGCGCTTTCTCCGCTCTCAGCAAAAGCAGTCGATATCAGGAAGCTGACCGAAAAGACCGACGACATCCTGGAGCATGTCAATACATATCATGAATATGAGGACGATGACTTCGATCACATCACCAAAGTCATCGAAAACTACAACAGCGTGGTAAACAATCTGTCGTTAAACAACCCCAGAGAAGCACACCTGGAAATGATTGATGTGGTGAATACACTGAAGGAAATCTATTTGCATGATAAATCCGCAGCGCTGGCTGCTGCGCAGATATTTCTCGAAGACTGTAAAGCAATCGCAGACGGCTCCGAATTCACTGACAGCATGCTGGAGCATGCAAGCACGTTTGAGGATGAATGCACTGTGCTTCAGGAAAGCATAAAGAAAGATTATTCTGCGTATTTAGATGCATACAAAAAACTGATTGATGTTACAAAAAGAGTGATTGATCTCAATTCGTAATTCTGCCGCAGACAGACAGCACGCCCCGCACGAAAAACTCGTGCGGGGCGTGTTTTGCATCAGCCGTTATTTTTTTGTCGCATCGAGGAAAAGCTGCGAGCAGCCCTGATAGGCAAGGAAAATGCCGACGATGCGGATGCCGGTATTCACGATAAAATCCGAATTCATCAGAATGAACAGGCCGCCGAGAATCGAGATCACCGGAAGCACGAGCTTCGCCTTCCAGCGCTGATCGCCGTTATCCTTGCTGTTGAGCACGCTGAGCAGCGAGATGATGCCGAGCGCGAGAATGACCAGCGCCAAAGCCTGCGGGATCAGATTTTTGATGACTCCGGGCAGCCAGAACAGAATGAAACCGCCCAGAATGATTCCGCCTGCGACGCCGAGCTGCACATTCTGCGAGAGCGAGCGCTCCTTGTTTCCAAGTCCGGAAATCAGCCGCAATGCACCGTAAACCATGATGGCGACCGCGGCTGCACGCACTACGATTGTCACGGCTGCATTCGGCCAGATTGCGAGAAACAGGCCCAGTGCCAGCAGAATCAGTGCGGCGGTCAGTCCGCTGAGCTTGCTTTTTTTATCCATTGAAATTCTCCTTTCTCATTGCTGAACAGGCGGCTGCTGATTCGGCGGCTCCTGCTGCTGCAAATATGGCTGCGCCGGCTGCTGCATGTAAGGCGGCTGTGCCGGCTGCTGCGGATATTGTGGGTACTGCGGGGATTGCTGATATTGCGGGGATTGCGGATATTGCGGGTACTGCGGGTACTGCGGGTACTGCGGATACTGCGGGGATTGCGGATACTGCGGATATTGCGGATACGGGGGCTGCGGATACAGCGGCATCGGCATAAAAGGCTGCTGCATGAAAGGCTGCTGCACGGGCAGCGGCGGCGGCAGCGGCTCTGACTTTCGCTGCGGCAACAGAAATACCGCCAGAATGCCGAATACCAGAACAGCCGTCACAGCGGCACCGCCCTCCAGTCCGAAGGCGCCGCCGTTCAGCCACCCCTTGCCGGATACCATATTGAACCGGAGGAATGTCACCCCGACGTCAATGCCGCTCACCTTCAGGCCGAAAACATTGCCCTGTGCCATATTCCAGAACGAATGCAGCGCCGCAACACACCAGATACTGTCCGTTCGCAGAAACAGCAGCGCCGCCAGTATGCCGAACAGCGTCAGATTGACGCAGGCAAACACCGAGATGCCGTCATTTCCGAGGTGTGCCGCCGCAAACAGCAGCGAGCTGACGCAGACGCCCGTCACCGGGGAATGGTGCGTGCCGGCTGACATCAGCAGATAGCCGCGGAATGTGAGCTCCTCGCTGAAGCCCTGTATCACCCAGCCGATTATGAACAGCACCATGCTCAGCACCGGCACGGAAGCTGCCGTGCCCTCAAAGGTTACGCCGCCGCCTGCCCATGCCAGCAGCACAGCGCCGCCCATCAGGCCCACACCGACCAGTACGCCGATCAGATAATCCGGAACGGCTCTGCGCTTTGTCAGACCCATTGTCCGCACGCTGCGCTTCTCGATGCCGAGGCAGTAAATAAAGGTCAGGAAGATGCTCACAAGCGTCATATACAGCGAATTCCGCACAAACTCCGGAGTGACCTGCATGCTGCCGGAAACCTTGCCGTTCTGCATCTGCACATCGACCTTCGGCGGGCTGACAATCGCCATAATCATTGCTTCCGTTACCGCAGCCGTAATAAAATACAGCAGAAAAAACAGGATCAGCAGCAGCAGACTGCGGGTAACTTTCTGCCGCGGCTCACGCCGGATGCGTTCAAACGGTATAAAGGTATCGGATAAATTCAGCGGATGCTTCATCGTATGTGTCCTTTCAGATAATCATTCATATCTGCACGAAGCGGAGCAGTAACTGTCCGGATCGCACCGGTCAGCGGCTCCGGAAAGCGGAGCATGCCGCAGTGCAGCGCATGCAGATGCAGCACGGAACAGTCGCCGCCGTAGAGGTCATCTCCCAGCAGCGGATAGCCGATATGCGCCAGATGCACGCGGATCTGATGTGTGCGGCCGGTTTTCAGCGTCAGCTCCAGCAGCGTGCAGGAGGCTGTCTCCTGCATCACGCGGTATTCTGTCACCGCATGCCGCCCGTCCGCACGGACGCATCGTGTAATGACCGATTCCCGCTCTCTTGCGATCGGGGCATCGACCGTTCCCTCGCCCTTCAGGCCGGGCTTCACCAGCGCATAGTACCGCTTTTCCACGGCTCCGCGCAGCGCATTCGCGGCATAGGCCGTCCTTGCGATCATGCACAGCCCGGAGGTATTGCGGTCAAGGCGGTTGATGAGGTGAAAGCCGCTGTCGGGATAATACGCGGCATACCAGTTTGCGAGCGTGTCATCGCGGTGCAGCATTGAGGGATGCACCGGCATGCCGGCCGGCTTGTCGCAGACCAGAATCTGTGCAGATTCATACACAACAGGCACCGACAGTGCCGGATTCGGCTGCTGCGTCGCGGTCTCCGGGAAATGCAGCCGGATGACGTCGCCGGAGCGCACCGGGTCGATGCTGCGGATATGCGCGCCGTTCCGCGTCATGCCGTCCGGAACATTTTTCAGCCGCTTGAGCATATGCGCAGAGACGCCCGCGTGACTGCGCAAATAAGCGCCCAGCGGCATTTGCTCCGTGCATGTGACCGGTATTTCCAGAATGCTGATGCGATCACGCCCCTTCAGATGCCGCGCAGTGCAGATGCGAAGAAATCGGAGCCGTTGCGCGCATCAAATTTTTCAGCGGCGGTCTGCGCCTGTGACCGGCAGGCTGCCGCAGCAGCCCGCAGAGCCTCCGCATCGCCGAGCTGCTCCGCAGCCGCAGCCTCCAGAATCGCGGCCGCGCCGCAGTCAAACCGGAAGCACAGCAGCGGATTCCGCAGATTCTCCCGCAGATGCCGGTTTTTCAGGTAGAATGCATAGCCGCGTGCCGGGTCGGTGCCGGCATCATAGCGCAAAAGCTGTCCGATCTGCTCCAGCCGGAAGCGTGAGCCGTCACTGAGCTGCCGCAGGCATTCCGCATGCATTGCGGCCTGCTCCGCCTCACCGTGCCGCAGGGCATCGGCCAGCAGATAACCGTAGGTCGTTGCGGGAATCTCGTCCGAGAACATTTTTCCGTTTATGATCTGTGCGGCGGTGCGCAGACCCTTTTCCCGGCTGCCGAATTCCAGCTCCCAGCGCACGACGGTATTCAGCTCATCGGCTCTGCCGTCGCACATTTCATCATCCTGTGCACTGAGAAAATCCTCATAATCCATGCGCAGCCGCGCGCGGTCGCAATAGCTGAAGAAAATGGCGCGCTTTTCGTAAAACGGCTTCAGCGAATAACCCTGCCGTGCCAGTGAGCGCCGGAATTCTGCAAACCATGCGAGAATCTGCTTCTTTTCGATCTGATAAAACTCCGTTGATGCTTCCACGATCCATTTGAACAGCCAGAGTGAATCATGCGCCCATGCCTGCTCGGTCTCCGGGCTGCTGTGAACCAGCGTCAGATATTGCGGAAAATCAATCAAAGCCTGATAGCGGTCGCCGCTGAACACGGATTCCTTAATCAGCGCATGGTGAAAATGCAGCGCAGTATCGGTATCGCCGGCCTGCTCCGCTTCACTGATTGCCTGCCGGATTGCCCGCATCCGGGCTTCGCCGGGTGCTGCCTGCCGAAATTCCGCTTCCAGCGCTGCGGGATCATATGCATGCTCCATCTGTCTGCTCCTCTCAGCCGAACACAAACCAGCCTTCTTTGTTTTTGACCGCAAGAATGCCGGCGCCGTCCACGACTGTCACAGGCTCCGCATCCCCTTTATACAGTGCAGAGAGCGTAAAGATCACATCGTGAATCTCGGCGGCATCCGCCTTGCAGTCCGTCACAAACTGCGCATCAAACACCCCGCCCTGCACATAACGGTCAAAGAATTTGTCAATGCCGGTATCCTCTTTTTCATAATATGACAGCGTGAGATCGGTCAGGTGCCAGCTCTCATAGCCGTCCTCGTCAAAGCGCGTACACAGCTCCGCGAAATCGTCCTCCGGCTTATCGCCTTTTTCATTCAGCAGCTTGTCATAGGTCTCTTTATAGGGCGGATAAATTGTCTTGACATATGCCTCGTAATCCTTGGCCTCGATCGCTTCAAAATACGCCTTGATACAGTCTGCGCAGCCGGCATCGACGCCCTCGGCGGACACGGTTTTCAAGCCGTTCTCCGCCGCAGAGGATTCCGTGCTGCTGCTGTCAGCGCCGCCGCAGCCCGTGCAGCACAGCAGCATTGCCGCCGCACAGACAGCCGGATACAGGCGCAGCCTGCTATTCTGATTCCGCATCGCTTATTCCTCCTCCGGGGCAGAGGCTGCAACAAAGAATACATACCATTTGCCCTGATACTTTGCACAGTAGAGCACCTCTCCGGTGATCGGATGCTCCGTTTCAATATGTACGCCGGAATTTTTGTCCGTCAGATACAGGGTCAGATCGGCACGGTACAGCGCCTCCAGATCCTTCTCGAAGTTTTCGACCTGTTCGTCCGCAGCCAGATCAATCAGCATATTTTTCACCGCATCCCGGTCGGGATTGATATTATCCTTTGTGATAAGCTGCTGAATATCGGCCAGCGCAAAATCGAAATCCTTTCCGTAGTAGTTCAGAAGCATATCATAAGTATTCCCGACAATATCGGCATCCGTGACCTCGCCGTCATAGAAATTCGCAAGCTCGTAATTGTGATACAGCGGAAACAGTGCCGCACTGTATTCCACCGGGTCATTTGCCTGAATCGCATGATAATAATGCGCCATTGCCTCCGCCAGATCGGAGTCAATAAAGCGGTTGTCGTACTGCATCGGGACAGGCAGCCCCGTGTCCAGTGTCAGGGTCGAGCCGTAGGGCATTTCGTATTCCGATTCAGACGATTCGCTCTTGCCGCAGCCCGTCAGAACCGGACAGCCAGCCAGCAGCAGCGCTGCCAGCAGACATGTGATTCGTTTCTTCATGGTTTCCCCTCCGTTTTTTGCAGGGAGCTTATTCCTCCAGCAGAATCAGTTCCTCCAGCAGATCATCCTGCCGCTGCCGGATCTCCTCCAGCCTGCCGCAGAGCGTCTGCATTTTTTCGTAATCACCGGCGACGGCCGGGTCTGTAAGCGAAGCCTGAAGCGCATCCTGCTCCGCCTGAAGGCTGTCGATCTCCTGCTCGATGCGCTTCTGCTCGGCACGGCGTTTTGCCTCCTGTGCGCGCTGCTCCTTCGAGCGGAAGCTGCTTTTCTGTGCCTCGGCAGCTTTTTTCTGTTTTTCCTCAGCGGCGGCCGCCTGTTCGGTCTCTGTTTTTCTGCGAATCTGCTCCTGATAGGCCGAAAACCGCCCGGCAAACCGCTCGGCGGTGCCGTTTTCGAGCACGAGCAGATTATCCGCAAGTCTGTCGAGCAGATAGCGGTCGTGACTGACAAACAGGATCGTGCCGTCAAATTCGCTGAGCGCCGTTTCCAGAATCTCCTTTGTTGAGAGGTCAAGGTGATTCGTCGGCTCGTCCAGCAGCAGCACATTGCCGTGTTCCATCATCAGAATCGCAAAGCAGAGCTTCGCGCGCTCGCCGCCGGAGATCACGCCGGTCTCCTTGAACACATTTTCGCCGGTCAGCCGCACCTGTCCCAGCAGGCTGCGCACCTCAAAATCGCTGAGCAGCGGATAGCGGTCATGCAGCTCATCGAACACGGTCGCATAGGGGTTGAGGCTTTCGCTCTCCTGCTCGAAGCAGCCCAGCCTTGTGCCGGCCGCCCAACGCACGACGCCCTTGTGCGGCAGAATATTCCGCAGCACCTTCAGCAGCGTCGATTTGCCCGCGCCGTTTTCACCGATGATGCCGAGCTTTTCGCCGCGCCGCACCGTGAATGAAATATTCTCCATGAGGGTTTTCTGCTGTGTGCCGCTGCCGACGGTCAGGTCGATATTCCGCACCTCCAGCAGATCAATCGGGGGCGTAACGCTGTATGTAAATTGCAGTTTTGCGGTCTTGGCCGCAGAAAACGGCCGTTCGATGCGCTCCATTTTTTCGAGCTGCTTTTCGCGTGATTTCGCGGATTTGGCAGTAGAGGCGCGCACCTTGTTCCGTGCGACATAGTCCTCCAGCTTGGCGATTTCCCGCTGCTGCGCCTCATATTCCCGCTGCTGCCGCTCTCTGGATTCCGCCCGCAGCTTTGTAAAGGCGGTATAGCCGCCCTTATAGCGGGTCATCTGCCCGCGCTCTAGCTCACAGATGCTTGTGCAGAGGCGGTCGAGGAAGAAGCGGTCATGGCTGACGATCAGCAGCGCACCGCGCCAGCCCCGGAGATAATCCTCCAGCCAGCCGACGGTCTGAAAATCCAGATGATTCGTCGGCTCGTCGAGAATCAGCAGATCCGGGGATTCGAGCAGCAGCTTGCAGAGTGCAAGCCTTGTTTTTTCGCCGCCGGAAAAGCCGGAGATTGTTCTGTCCATTTCCTGCTCGGAAAAGCCCATGCCGTACAGCACGGTGCGGATGCGCACATCAGTCGTATAGCCGTCATTGGTCTCAAAAAAAGCGCTCAGGCGGGAATATTCGTCCGCCTCGTCATCTGTCAGCGGGGTCTGCTCCATTTTCCGTTCCAGTCCGCGCATGGTTTCCCTTGCGGCCAGCAGCGGTGCAAAGGCATCTGTCATCTCCTCGCGGACGGTTTTTGCGCCGTCGAGGCCGGCATTCTGCGCCAGATATCCGATGCGCAGATGCGGAGCTCTTGCGATCACCGGCTCGTCATGGGCAAAGGCATCGGGCAGCTCCTGCCCTGTCAGTACGCGCAGAAATGTCGATTTGCCGCAGCCGTTGTCGCCGACCAGCCCGATTCTGTCCTGATTTTCCACAGTCAGCGACACGGAGCGCAGAACATGGTTATCCTGATAAAACTTGTTGATTCCCGTGCAGGATATCAGCATAAGGTACTTCTCCTTTGCGGTTTCATTCGGTGATATGCCAGACGGACAGCTTGGCCACCTTCTGACCCGTTTTGCCGGTCAGCTCGGTCACGGTATGGGTATACGGGGCATCCGGCTCAGATTTCTCCGGAAATGACAGCGGCGCCTCCGAATCCTCATATTCCAGCGAACAGCTATGCAGGCTAAGCTCATATACAAGCATATGGATGCCCTGCGGGTAAGTCGAATTGATTGCATACAGACGCTCCCCGATGACTTTGGAAGCATCTCCGTCCCAGAAGCGCGCGTACAGATCGCTGTCACAGGAAATGATGCTGAACCGCAGCGGACGTTCCGTTTCCGCAGTCCGCAGCATATCCAGCATGTCATACAGTTTATCGGGATCTGTTTCTGCCGTAACAATGCTGAAGCCCTGCATATCGGTATCATACTGTGAGAAATAGTCCGCATCGGTCAGCCTGGGCAGATCGGCGAGGCAGGCATCGCAGAGCCTCCGGTATTCTGTGCGGCGGGTATAGCCCTCCGGCGTTTCGGGGTCAGCCAGCGGCTTGAGGCCGTCCCGGTGATAGACCTGCACGAACAGAAAGCCGCATTCCCGATCCTTGAAAATGACCTCCACGCGGTCCGGGAACAGTGCCGCCCCTTCATCCACGTCAACGACCTCAGCGGAAGGGTACTGCGACCGAGCCAGCTTCTCCACATCCCGGATATAGCTTTTGGTGACAAACCGGAAAATGAACAGTGCTGCGGCCGCGGCAGCCAGTACAATCAGCAAAAGCTGCACGACATGCTTATTGGTTTTCTTCTGCTTCTCCGTGAGGGGGCTGTGCGGCCCATAGGGAGAATGATGACGGTGCCGCATCGCTTACAGCCCGATAAACGCCTTGGCGTTTTCTGAAAACATCATTTTGTACTCCTCACGGCTGAAGCCGAGGGAAAGCAGGGTTTTTGCCTCCTTTTTCGGATCCCACATCGGGAAATCCGTTCCGAACAGGCAGTGATCGACCCCGTAGTGACGGATCAGCCGGACGGCGCGCTCAGGCGACATCAGGCCGATCGCGCTGCTCGTATCAAAGCGGATATTGTCGCTGCCCTCCAGAACGGTCTCGGCCTCATCCCATGCAGCAAAGCCGCCGAGATGCGAGGCAAGCACCTTCAGCTTCGGGAAATCCCGCATGACCTTGACCAGCATGGTCGGGTGCGAGTAGTCATGGCGGTAGTCGCCCATATGCACCAGCACCGGCAGCCGTCCCTCAATCGCCTCGTAGATGCGGTAGGAGGCGGGGCTGTCGAGCGGTGTCCGCTGAAAATCGGAATGCAGCTTCACACCCTTGAAGCCCATGCCGATCACGCGGTCGATCTCGCCGGCAATATCAGGGAAATCGCCGTGCATTGCGGCAAACGGGATCATCTCCGGATGCTTGGTGCTCTCCTCATGGATGAAATCGTTGATCGACACGACCTGATGCGGGGTCGTTGCGACGGAGCAGACCAGCATCCGCTTTGTGCCGATCTGCGCCTCTGCCTCCAGCAGCCGTTCAGACTCGCCGATCGAATAGTGCATATTGATGTCGTAGAATTTACCGATCGAGAGCGTAGCCTTTTCGCTGATCTTATGCGGGAAGATGTGCGCATGCATGTCGATGATCTCAAAATCCTTCGGGCTGAACTGTTCCATTTTTACCTTACCTTTCCGATTCTGCGGTATGCCGCAGATAAATTGAACCGCCTAATGAATCATGTATCGCTGCGCGGGGAGTCCTCATGATCCATCCGCCGGGGGACTTTATTCAGCGGTTCCCTAAATAATTGCTCATCAGCTCCGCCATGCTCATGACGGTCATGGTGAGTTCCATGCAGACAGCGATCACCTGTGCGGCCGTTCTGCGCCACTTTTTTTCCTCTGCATATTTCAGCAGCATTTTCCGCAGCGGCAGTGCCGCAGCGGCACAGAGCAGCAGCGTAAACCAATTATTCTTGATAAAATAAGCCGCGCGGCTGCTGAACATCAGACCGTTTTTTCCGAAGATGCCGCCGTAAAAGCTGAACAGCTCCGAGACGCTGCCGCAGCGGAGCAGGCCGAGGAAAAACAGCATCAGAACTGCTGTAACGACCCGGCGTGCCGCAATGGGAATCTGGGCGATCCATTTGGGATTGAGCATGCGTTCGCCGGTCAGCACCAGTGCCGAGCAGACGCCCCAGAGCATCCCGCCGACGCCCTGCCCGAGCATCAGGCCGAGACCGCCCATCGTAACCGCAGCACGCGCGAAATAGCTGAAGGCATCCGCCGTGCGGTCGGCACAGAGCACGCGCTCCGCCCATTTTGACACAGGCATCATAAAACGCGTCCAGAAGCCGTACTGTGTTCCGGCCAGAATCGGGGAATCAAAGCTGTCGGGGTATTCCAGTCCGATCATCAGCGCAATGCCCTGTCCGATCTGCGCCGCGCCCTTCAATCCGAAATACAGTGCAAAATAATAGGCAGCAATCAGCAGCCATGTATCGGCGATTGTGCGCGCCGGTACAAGTGCCGTCAGCGCTGCATGCAAATGCTGCATCGGCAGTGCCAGACAGGCAAGCTGAAACAGCCCGCGGATATAAACCGCCGCGCCCGCGCCGAGGTTTTCCGCGGAGAATTTCCGCTGCTCCCACATGTTCTCAGCCGTTTCCGGGTGCATCGGCGGCCCGGCAAACAGCCGCGGCGCCTCCGAAGCATAGCAGAAAAACGGAAACAGCCCCGGCACCGAGACCTGCCGGTTCGCGCGCGCACAGATATATTCGGTATTCTGCATCGCACAGAGCACCAGCGGGATGAGCTGCATCTCCGGCAGCAGCAGCTTCGCGGCCAGCAGCCAGAAAAACTGTATGCCGACGCCGGCATACATCCATGTCAGGATGCGCCGTTTTGAGATGCCGCCGATACGGGTCGGCTGAAGCCGGAGCACCAGCCATGCACTGACAATCATCAGCAGCATCAGCGTCAATGCTTGAAAGCCGCCCGTCAGCCATACATAGCTAAGCCCGCCGAGTGCGAGCACAAGCGGCTTTCGCTTCGGCGGTACTGCAATCGTCACGACCGTGATGACAGGCAAAACGTACAGAATCATCGGGAGAGAGATCAGTGTCATACGGCAGCCTCCTCCCTGCTGTCGGCGGGCAAATGCGCGCGCAGAAACGCATCCAGCTCTGCGGCACAGGTCATCGTGCAGAGCACCTCACAGAGTCCCTTTGTCGAAAGATGCGGCGGCAGCGAAAGTGCCGCAAGCAAAGCCTGACGCTTTGCGGCGCAGTCCGGCGCACCGGCCAGCCCGTATGTGTAAAGCAGAGCGGGCGTAATGTCGTCCGGCCGTTCGGGCGGTGCCTCATCAAATACGCCGGCACGTTCGAGCGCCTGCATCAGCACGGCATCGTCCATGCCCTCAACGCCGAGCAGCCCCTCCGCTGAGGGCTCCCGCTTGCGGCGCTCCTTTCCGTGGATGCCGGGGACATAGACATGATAAATGCGCCCGTTCGGGACAGCACCCTTGAGGAAGCCCCTGATCTGAAAGCCCGCCGCATCCGCATCCGTGAGGATGACAATGCCGGTCGTTTCGGCATAATGCCGCAGCAGTGCAAGCATATCTCTGTTATGGTAGATGCGGAAGCCGCCTGTCACCAGAATCACCGCATCCACGACATTTTCGAGTCTGATTTTGTCATATTTCCCCTCGACGACGATAGCGGGGACGACCTTTCTGCGGCCGGTCATCCGGTGACCTCCGTCCCGTCGCGCCGGACATGCAGCATCCGGACGATAGCCTGCTCCAGCAGCATTCTGGGCGGTGTTCTGGTTGATTTGCAGTTTTTATCGGTCATGCGCAGGATGCGGATACAGGTGCGGAGCTGCGGCAGGCTCATTGCGCCGCAGTCGCGCATCGCATTTTTTACTGCAAATTCCCGGTTTTTCGGATAACCGAAATCGGCAGCGATCTCCTGCTGCTGCTTTGCCGCGCCCTGACCGAGCTTGGCACGGTAAAGGTCGGTGAAGGTGCCGCTCAGAACGGTAAGCAGACTGAGAATGGTTTTTGTATCCTCCGATCTGGCGGTGAGCTGCTCCAGCAGTCTCAGCGCAGCACGGCCGTTTCCGTTGGTGACCGCCCTTGCGAGCCGGAAGGCATCGGCATCGGGCAGCGCCGCGACCAGCGCATCGAGCATATCCGGCGTAATCGGCCCGCCGTCCGCACAGGCAAGCAGCTTGTCCAGCTCAGTGTGAATCAGCGTGCTGTCGCAGAGGCAGCGGTTTGCGAGCTCCTCCGCGTCGTGCCTGCTGATCTCGGAGCCGTGCCGCTTTGCGCGCTCCATGATCTGTTTGCCGAGCATGATCGCATTTTTCTTTTCGCAGATGCAGAGCACACCGTTTTTCTCGAAAAACGCGGTTATTTTTTTGAATTTCGGCAGAATCGACGGCTCATTCCGGCGAATCTCATAAACCGGAACCGACGTCATCACGATGAGCACGACCGTCTGCGGCGCAAGCTCCGAGAAGATCGCCGTCATGCGTTCGAGATCGGCGGCGGGCACAGCATCAGGGTCGAGATCGCGGATGACAATGAGGTTCACCGGCTGAAACATCGGGCAAAAGCTGCAAGCATCCGCCAGCCGGTCGAGGTCGGGCGCCTGTCCGTCAAACACGGTGTCAGAGAGCGCATCGCCGTCCGTCAGCTTTTTGCGAATGCGCTTTTCGGTCTGCGTGACCGTCAGGGTATCCTCCCCGCAGAGAAAGCAGAGCTGCGGCGGGGTCTCACTCCCGACCTGCTTGATCAGATCGGCTGCTGTCAGCTTCGGCACGGCGTTCACCTCCTTTGGTTGGATCGCTTCGCGATGATTATGAATGGGCTTCGCCCAAACCCACCAAAGGGACATTGTCCCTTTGGAATCCCATTGAAAAATACATGTAATCCTAATCCGTCGAAGGCAAATTCAATTTCCGGTATAAAAATCCTGCTTCTTCATAGCATCAGAAAGCATCTGCTTCTGCTCGTCATTCAACGGATAGTACATCATTTTAACGTCAAAAACGCGGATTGCATACGCGAGATGTGAATTTCCCTGAAGCTGTTTATATTCTTCTTCACTGCAAACGACAATATATTTCCGGAGCGTTTTTCCGATCGCTTTCTCATACATCGCCATTTTTAGAATATCTGCGGCAACTTTATGCCGCTGAGCAGACTTCAGCTTTCCGAGATGCGTATGAATTTCGCCGATCACGCCCGCAGATTCAGAATAGAAATCGGGTACAGTCACGATTTCAGGGCAGTCCGGAAAAGGAAGCCTCGGATTTGGGTTCAATGCTTCAACGGACAATTCAGTTTGAACCCACTTAAATACATCATCTTCAAGTTGCCTCTGTACGGCAGCATCAGCATCTGCAAATTGCTTCATATACGGCCCCCTTTTTGTACTGACAGTGGGATTCTTAAGGGGCATTTGTCCCTTAAGCAGGGGTTTGGGGGCAGCGCCCCCATTTAAAATCCGCCGGAGGCACCTACATCACTTCTTCGTGATCTCCGTACCTGCACGGGTCTCACGGATTTCCCAGCCGAGCGCCGCGATCTGATCGCGCAGGGCATCGGCTTTTGCGAAGTCCTTGGCCTTGCGGGCTTCTTTGCGCGCCTCGACCAGTTCAAGAACCTCCGCCGGGATCTCCGGCGCAGCGTCTTTTTCGGCATCCAGTGCCTTGGCGGCTTCGAGCAGATTCAGTGAGAGCTCTTTGTCCATTTCCGCGATTGCCGCAGCCTTCGTCGCGCCGGAGGCATCGGCCTTCAGCACATCGTACAGCGCCGTGACTGCAAGCGCGGTATTCAGGTCATTGTCCATCGCCTCGCGGAAGCTTTTGAGCAGTGCATCCTTTCCGGCCTCATCCGGTGCGCCCGTATCATCGAGCAGCGGGCGGATCTTCGCAATCAGCTTTTTGTATGCGCCCTGTGCATTGTCGAGATTTTCCCACGTAAACACGAGCGATTTGCGGTAATGCGACTGCAGGCAGAAGAAGCGGTATGCCATGGGGTCATAGCCCTTTTCTTCGAGCAGCGAAACCGTCAGGAATTCGCCCTTTGACTTGCTCATTTTGCCGCTGCTTGTGTTCAGGTGCAGCACATGGAACCAGTGCGGGCACCACTCATGCCCCAGCAATGCCTCACTCTGCGCGATCTCGTTTGTATGATGCGGAAACACATTGTCGATGCCGCCGCAGTGCAGATCAAGATATTCGCCGGCATATTTCATGCTGATGCAAGAGCATTCGATATGCCAGCCGGGGTAGCCGAGGCCCCACGGGCTTTCCCATTTCAGCTCCTGATCGTCAAACTTGGACTTGGTGAACCAGAGAACGAAATCGGCTTTGTTGCGCTTATTTGCGTCACCCTCAACGCCCTCGCGCACACCGACTTCGAGGTCTTCCTCCCTGAAATCATGGAAGCGGTAATACTGTTCGAGCTTGGAGGTATCAAAATAGACATTGCCGCCGGCTTCATAGGCATAGCCTTTTTCGAGCAGCTTCTGCACGGCCGCAATGAAGTCATCAATGCAGCCGGTCGCGGGCTGCACGATCTCAGGCCGCTTGATATTCAGCTTTTGGCAGTCAGAAAAGAACGCATCTGTGTAATATTTTGCAATCTCCATGACAGTTTTGTGCTCACGCTTAGCGCCCTTGAGCATTTTGTCATCGCCGGTATCGCCGTCTGAGGTAAGATGTCCGACATCGGTGATATTCATGATGCGCAGGACATCAAGGCCGGTTGCGGAGAGATGCTTTTCCAGCACATCCTCCATGATGTAGGTGCGCAGGTTGCCGATATGGGCAAAATGATAGACGGTCGGGCCGCAGGTATACATTTTCACCCTGCCCGGCTCCTTGGTTCGGAATAGTTCCTTTTGTCTCGTCAGAGAATTGTACAGCAGCATAATTTCTTGCTCCTCTCGCGGTTGTAATGCATCAGCCGATATTTTTACTTCTACATTATAGCACATAATGCAAAAAAGTGCAATGGGAGCAGGAAAAATATTCACCGGCCGCTCTGCGCGGTATCTCCGATGGATTGATGTGGTATTTCCGATGGATGCAAAATGGGGACTCCGTTCCCATACCCCCGCCGGGGGCATTGTCCCGCCGCTGCGCTGGGGCGGGTTTTGCAAAGCGAGCGCCAAATATCAATGCGATACCTCTATCGACAAACTGAGCTCCGGTACGGGATGTACCGGAGCTCAGCCGCAATCATCAGGGCTGCTTCAGCAGCTTGTCGAACAGTGCTGTCAGATCGAAAACCGTAATCAGCCCGTCTTCATCAACGTCTGCATTTTCGTCTGCGGTGAAGTCATCACTTTCAGTCTCGGCGATCAGCCTTGCCAGCCGGACTGCATCTGCCATACTCAGCGAACGGTCTGCATCCAGATCGCCGCTCAGCGGATGAACCGTCTGCGCGATCAGTCTGCCTGTGCCGTCCTCAGCATCTGCCCGGATGCCGACTGTTGTTTCGTCGATCTCATAGATATGAACCGCTTTATACGGTGTCGAGAAGGTCACGCTTGCTTCATTGTCTTCATTGCTCACGCTGACCGTCACATTCTTCAGCGAATCGCCCTTGAGCAGCCAGCCGCCGGTTTCCTCCGGCGTGAGCTGCACATGTCCGCCGTCCGTTCCGGTGACGGTAAGCTGATACCAGTCCGTCGGGTGATAGCCCTCATCCTGCACCATGGAAAGCCGGTATTCGCCGGATACATTCTCACAGTCCAGACGGGAGGCCGGACTCACGGTGATGCGTGTCGCAGTTTCCGCCGAGGCTTCCAGCAGGCAGTGCTCATATTCCATATCCAGCTCCAGCTTCTGCGCCTTGCGTGCCGAAACATAATAGCAGCGGTCGCCGTACACAACGGCGGTCAGATGTCCGGGGTCATTCTCGCCGAAGAAGTTTGCTGTATAGAGAATGCTGTTCTTGTCGTTTTCGGCATGGAATCCGCCGTCATACGGGTCGCTTGGTGCCTGATTGATCTGGCTTTCACCGGTCGGGCTCAGCACCCGCATCTCTGCATAATACCCGTCTTCATACAGCTCTTCGCCATCCAGCTCTGCGAGCGTGTCCGTGCCGTTAACCGGTCCTCTGTAGTTCAGAATCTCCGGGTCATTGCAGATAAAGCCGATCTCGCCGAGATAGGCCTGACGCTGCGTGCCGGATATGCCCTTGCTGCGGATTGCCTTCTGTCCGTATTCCGCTTCGTCATTCGTCATTTTTATCAGCCATTCGCCGGTGTCGGAATTGATATACATGTTATACATATCTGTTTTCAGATTGGGGTCCTCATTGGGATTGTAAATCAGAATGCGCTTGTCAGCAGCGAAATACTCGGTTCCCTCTGCGTATTCGAGCGGAATAGTCTGAATTCCGAGAGGCTCAACGTCATAGGCCACAACCGCATGGCCGTAGCAGTTTTTGTCGCTGTCTTTGTAGGTGTAGCAGAGCAGCGTCGGCTTGCCGGCCTCAACGGTCTGAATCAGCAGGTCAGACTTGGCCTTGTCGTTGCCGGCGTAATCCTTCTGGAAGCGGCGGATGCGCTGAGACACCGGCTTCGTGAACTGAATCATCTGGTAACAGTTGATAAGAATCTGAGTCTGCTCGGAGAGGTTGCCGCTGTTGACGCTGCTCAGGCATTTGATGCCCTGCGCGAGCTGTCCGGCATCAATGACGCCCTGTCCCACGAGGATCGCGGTTGACGACATGCCCCAGCAGGAGCCCTTCCACTGCATCAGCTCGGATTGCACCCGCTTCCGCTCGGTATTGCTGAGCGAACCCATGAACGATTTGAACACGCCGCCATCGAGCATGGAATCCTCAATGTAAACATTATACCTGAAGACCTTTTTGGAGAAAAACTGCGATTCATTCGGGACACCCCAGTGATCCGCGCCGTAGTCGAATTTTCGGGCGGTGGTTGTGGTGGTCGTGGTGGTCGTGGTAGTTTCCGTTGTGGTTGTTGTGGCGGTTGTTGTGGTTGTGGTCGTTGTTGTAGTAGTGGTGGTCGAGGTTGTTGTCGTGGTTGTTGTTGTCGAAGTCGTCGTTGTTGTAGTCGTTGTAGTGGTCGAAGTGGTTGTGCTGGTTGATGTCGTTGTGGATGTGGTTGTCGTGGTGGTGGCGGTCGAAGTTGTAGCGGTAGTAGTGCCGGTTGTAGCGGTGGGGGTAGTATCCGTATACGGCTCGGTGTCCAAGCTCACAAAGGTATTCCGGTTTCTGTCAGCATATGTCTGCGCCGTCGAGCCGGTATAGCCGTGAATGACAATATTGCCCGGTATCGTGTTGCTATAATTGGCGATCTTACAGTCAGTGCTCAGAATATAGATATCCTGCATGCCGGTGCAGCCCATAAATGCAAATGTGCCGATGCTCTCTGTTCTGGCCGGAGCCGTAAAGGAGGCGAGGCTGGTGCAGCCCGCAAATGCGCCTATTCCGATTTTTCTGAGGCTGTCCGGAACCGTAACGGAGGTCAGGTTCGCACAATCATCAAACGCATAGTCTCCGATGTTCTTGACACCTTTTCCGAGCACAACTTTTTTGATATTGCCGCTGTATTTCTGCCACGGCTGCTCGTCATACGCACCCCAGTCCGGCATCTCAAATACTGTTCCCTCCAGCAAAGTCGGCTCTTCCTCGTTGAAAATTGTCAACGTGCCATCGCTGTCAAGCGTCCATGTCAGGCTTGGGCCGCATTCGCCGGAGGCAATGATGCCGGACGGCGCGGCGGTTGCCGCAGTTGTGGTGGTTGTCGTAGATGTGCTGGTCGTCGTTGTAGCTGTTGCGTATGTGGTGGTGGTTGTGGTTGTCGTGGTTGTGGTTGTCGTGGTTGTCGTGGTTGTAGTGGTTGTAGTCGGCGCGGTGGTTGTGTAAGTTGTTGTCGTCGGAGTCGTAGTGAGCGTTGTAGTTGTGGTGGTTATAGTTACGGTGGTCGTAGTGGATGTTGTCATTGTCATCGTGGGAATGGTCTCTGTTATTACAAAGTTGTCAATAGTATCAAATGGGATATTATTCTTCTGCGCAAAACTCTCTGCATAGGACCCGGGTATACCATAGATCGTTTCTTTTGTACAATTTGAAAATGCGTTATCTGCTATTTTTCTAATGCTATCCGGAATTAATACAGAAGTAAGAGAATAGCAGTTAACAAAAGTGTAATTATTTATTTCGGTTAAAGAATCAGGAATAGAAACATGCGTCAGATTTGAGCAGTTGGAGAACACATGTGAACCTAGAGATGTTACATGGTTGGGGATAGTAACAGTCATTAGCTGTCTGCAATAAGAGAATGCATTTGTTTGTATAGTTGTTACCGTGTCAGGGATCGTTACAGAACTAATCTTACTATATAAAAAAGCATAATTCCCAATGCTTGTAACCCCTGACGGAATAACTACATTTCCTTCGCAGGTATATGCATCAATCAAAATATGATTAACAATAACTAGCGGGTTTTCCGATCGACGGTTTGCGAGCCATTTTGTATCTTTGAATGCATCTTGTCCAAAATAAGTCACACCGTCCGGAATTACAATAGATGATAGATTTTCGCAGCCGGCAAAAGTTCCAGATTCTATTCTTGTAATGCTATCCGGAAGCACAAGCTGTTTTAGTCCAGTACAATTACTAAATGCATGTGGTTCAATACATGTTACACTGTCTGGAATATCAACAGACTGCAACGATACACATCCATGAAATGCCTGTTGACTGATTGCAGTCAATTTATTCGGAAGGTGGATATTTGTTAAAGAAGAACATAGTGTAAATGCATTATAGTTTATTTTCTCAACACTGTCTGGAATATATATTTGCTTTAGTGAAGTGCAACCGTTAAAAGCATAGTAATCTATCTTCCGAAGGCTATCCGGCAATGATACTTCCGTCAATACCGAGCAGTCACTAAAAGCAAAATCGAAAATGCTCGTAACACCCTGAGAAATGACAAGTGATTGAATTTGATTTCTGTAACGAGACCACGGAGGGGCAGTTGTACCGACTGAGGTATTTGCCATCTCCCCCTCGCCGGAGATTGTCAGCGTGCCCGCGCTGTCGAGCGTCCAGGTGATGTTGTCGCCGTCTTTGCCGCACTCACCGGAGGCGATGATCTCAGGCGCATCGCCCTCAACAGCCACATGCACGAGATAGACCGCATCGTTTTCCAGGATAACGGTGATATCGGTATGGCCGGCGCTGACCGCCTGCACCGAGAGGTAGTTTTCGCCGGGCAGCGTCGAAACAATCGCGACGGAATCATTCGTGCCGTGCCAGTCCCGCACAGGCGCATCGAGATCATAGCCCCGATGCCCGAGCGGCGCGAGCGTCACATACAGCTCGTCGGTCGGCACGACTGGCTTCGGCGGTGTGGGGTGATTGCGGTCGCTGAGGCCGGCGGAAACGGTCGGGTTGATTGCGCGGAGATTTTCCAGCAGAATGCCGCCGATCAGCAGCGGGGCGCCGGTGCGGTTCGTTGCCGAGAGAATCTCCGGCGGGTCGGAATCCCAGTTGACCGCATCATACAACGTGAATTCGGTGCCGTAATACCACGAGGACGCACTCAGCGTGATCGCCGATTCCGGCATGATGACATTCGCATAGATCGTGCAGTTGTTCATGAATTTGTATTCCGTCTGCCGCTCACCGAAAACGGTCGCATTCGGAATCATCTCAAACTGATATTTCAGCTCACGAGGCAGCTCTGCCCAGCGCGGATCGTCCGGCCAGATCGGGTCATTCATCATCGTAATGCTGCTGTAATCGGTGTAATAGATCGTTGTCTCGCTGTCATAGAAGGACGTGACCGTATAGCTGTGCGCCTGCTGCTGATGCATCATCGGGTATGCGCCGGTCGGGATGATCGCGAATTTCTCCATTGAGAAGTCCGGTTCCAGATAGAAGATGACGTCCTTGCAGCCGGGGATGTAGTACATGTTGTCGGAGAGCAGCTCGAAGTTTGTGTAACTGTACGGGTCTCTGTAGACTACCGTATTATTGACGATGATCTTCGCCTGCGTTGAATAATTGCCGGACTTCAGGCGGATGACAAGCGGGTGCTCTGTGGAGTAGCCGCCGGCAGTCGGATCAACGTAGTATACGTCCTGCGAATAGTTGGCGAACGTCAGGGTGCCGGGTTGATTGACGATCTTCACATTGTCGAGATCGACGCGCACCGGTTCGCCTTGCGGGTCATGCGCGGCAAAGGAAACCTTGCCGGTCTCCGGCGTGATCTCACCGTTATACGGCACCTCGCCGAAATACTGCTGATACCATTGGTTCAGCTCCTCGTCCGAGGCGGGGTAATACATAGAGGGTTCGCCCTTGAACCAGAAATAGTTGGGGAGGGTTCTGTAGACCGAATCGGATTCCCGCAGCGTGCCGAGCATATTCTTTCGCGTATTCTCATGAACCTGACATTGATTCAGAATGTTCATGCCGCTCGGGTTCCAGTAATACGGCGGTGTGTCATCGTCTGTGGGCGAAACTGACGGAGCATTGACTTGGATAAGGCCGTCTACCAGTGTAAACTCAGAAAGAGCGCCATAATCACCGTCACGGAGAGACAAATGAATTGGAAGTACAGAATCGCTAGGAACATATGTCTGAAATTCAAGCTGATATGTAATGACCGCATCCAATGGCTGATCATTATAATTCAAATAAACGAGGCCGATTTCAATCTCATTCGGTTGATTGCAAGATGACTGAATGTTTAAGTCAAAAGATTCTGTCAAGCCGCTGCCTGTGTATGTAAAAACAGGATACTTCTTGTCAGGCTCCCGCATGACAGGTTTGACCTCCGATGGCAGTTCAAGTGAAAACATGTAAAAAGCACCCGGAACCAGCGAGTTGGATTTTACACGAACATTCAAATCAAATATTTCTTCATCAGCGGCACAGTAAATATCATCTACAGAAATGACATTTTCAAGTCCGGCCGTATCCTGCTCGTGCGTTTCAAAAGCTGCTGCTTGCAGCATTTCCGGCACCGGTACAGCGGTCAGCCCGAGAACCAGTGCAGTCAGCCCCCCGAACAGCTTGCTGATTGTCTTCATAGCCATTCTCCTTTCTGAAAAGACAGAGAAGCCAAAATATACCATATATAAGTATATTATAGCACAAAACAACTTTCAACACAATAGCGGCATGAAATTTCGGCTGAATTCACAAAAGCGCCGGATATTGCTTGGTAAAACTGCCGTAAATCCGGCAGCAGAAAGCAACACAGCCCATTGAAAAAAGCGGCATCTTATGGTATAATTGAGAGAACAAGGAGGGCGAAGCCATGGCAAAGCAGCAAAAAACAAATGCAATGCGGATTCTGGAGCAGAAAAAGCTCCCGCATATTGTCAATTACTACGAGTGCAGCGAGTTCACCGATGCGGTGCAGATTGCGCAGATGCTCGGACAGGACCCCGAACGGACCTTCAAAACACTGATGTGTACCGGAAAGAGCGGGGAGCATTACGCCTTTGTGATGCAGGGGACGGCTGAAATGGATTTGAAGAAGGCGGCGGCAGCGGCGGGTGAAAAGTCGATCCGGCTTCTGCCGGTCAAGGAGATACAGGCGGTCACGGGCTATATCCGGGGCGGCTGCACGGCGATCGGCATGAAAAAGGAATACCCGGTTTTTCTCGATGAAACGGCACTGCTTTATGATGAGATCATCGTAAGCGGCGGACGTCTGGGCACACAGATCATGCTTTCGCCGGAGGCATTTCTCGCCGCAACAAACGGCAGAACCGCCGATCTGCAAAGCACGCAGTAAAGCCGGAAAAAATATAAGGGTATGCAGCTTTCAGGTGATTGAAGCTGCAACCGAGCATTCATAATCACATGGTGAAACAAAATAAAATTTTCGCGCATTGCAGTGCAATTCACATTCCGAAAAACTGCGGCAGCCCCGAAAGAACCGGGGCTGCCGCTTCGTCAGTACGGGTGCTGCTACCCGGTATAGCTGACAGTAATATTCACTTTGGGAAGCGGGCTGACCCAGACCTCCGTAGCAGTATCGGGCAGCGTCACATTGAACGCTCTTGGCTCAGTGCCCTCGCGCAGCTCCGAAATATTCAGCGGGTTGAATGTCGCATGGATATCGGAGGTTTCAATCTTCGAGAGCGCCTCCTTGGTGCCGACCAGCGTAATAATCGTGTTGCCGGCGGGCGATTGCAGCGCAAATTTATATTTCGACGGGCCGGTCATAAACTGAATGTCACTGTTTTTGATGACAAAGGTTTTGGCGACGAGATCGGTTGAATCCAGCGTCACATAGACGGTTCCGAGCTCAGAGGCATCGGTATAGCCCTCGATCATTTTGATCGGTATTTCGATCTGACATCCGATCGAAAGCGAATACAGCGGGATCGCAGGCTCAATCGGCCACGAATCCATATTGTCGAGCATCACCTTGTTCTCGCGCTTTTCCGTTCTGACGGTAATCTCGAGATTCTCCTCGCCGTATCCGGGCAGCGTAAAGACGCCGTTGCCGTTGTTGAGGCGAATCCGTTTCAGAATCACGGATTTATCAAAGTTATCCGGCACATTTGACAGCTCAATCGTGACCGGCAGCTTCTTGACGTAGTAAACCGGAACGGAAACGGAAAAGCCGGTTGCCTGCACCTGAAATGCGGATTCGGAAACCGAATTGCCCTCTGCATCGACCAGATCGAAGTGATCGCAGTTCGTATAGGTATAGGACTGCGAAAGCTCCGTGCTGTCGTCGATCGTCACACGGATATGGTCGATCGCGGAGAGCTGCGCACTGGGCCCGTAGATTTTTACAATCTGCGGGTCAACGGTGATGCCCTCCGTGTCGATGACGACCTCATCGTCATAGGTCTGGTTCGGAAAACGGATATCGCTTGCAAGAACCGGAACTTCCACGGTCTTGTAGTGATCCATCGTGACCTCCATTGTGTTTTTGGAGATCGAATAATTGTCGAATTCCCTGCCGTTTGCTGCGCGGAGCTTAATGGGCAGAATCTGCGTCCCGATCGTATCGGTCACAGTTGAGTCAAAGTCAACATAGGCCACAACGTCGCTCCGCGTGAGACCGCCGATCGAGGTTCTGGAGCCTCTGATCGTGCAGTTCACGGTAATTTTCTTTCCCTCGCTGCCTGTTTCGTAATCAATGATGCTGAGATCGTAGCCGGCGGCTTTTGTGCCGGCGATATCAACGACAACGGGAATATTAGAGAGGGAAACGGAGGTATCCGGGCTGATTTTCGCAGCGATATAGACCCAGAAGAAGAATGCAATCAGAAAGGACAGAATGAGGTAAAACAGGTCGGTACGGGTCGGCTTCCGGAAGCGGAGCCGTTTGAAAACCGTTTTTGCCTTGTCCTTTACGGCATCGGCTTTCATCTCCGGCATCAGGCCTCACCTCCTTGTTCCTCTGCGGAGGCTGTATGCTCCGTATGCTCTGTATGCTCCGAATGCTCTGCATGCTCTGCATGCTCTGTATGCTCTGTATATGCCCTGTGTGCCGCACGGTCTGCGGGTCTGCGTACAGGGACGCGGCGGTGCCGCACGGGCCCATGCTGCCGGCTGCGGACAGGTCTGCTGTCTGCGGGCTTCTGCTCAGGCACATCCGATGCAGATTTCTCCGGCTCAGGCGCGGGCTTTTTTTTGCGCCGGAAGGGGAGCAGACTGCCGGCATCGCTGTCCTGCGGAATCAGGGTCAGGCGCAGGAGGCGTTCGAGGGAAGCTCTTGTATAATTCCGCGTCAGAACGCCGTCCTGTGCAACGGAGATCTGACCGGTTTCCTCAGAGACTACAATAACAAGTGCATCGGAATTCTCGCTCATGCCGATTGCGGCGCGGTGCCGGGAGCCGAGGTGCTTGTCGATGAGCTCCTCCTTCTGCGGCTTGGGCAGGAAGCATGCGGCTGCCCAGATGATGCCGTCGCGCATGATGACTGCTCCGTCATGGAGCGGCGTTTTATTATAGAAGATATTGCCGAACAGCTCGGTGCTCGGAAGGGCCTTCATCACCGTGCCGTTCATGATCTGTTCGCCGAGCTTGGTGCCGCGCTCTATGACAATCAGCGCGCCGGTTGCGGTTTTGGAGAGCTGCTCGACCGATTCACCGATAATGGGAATGGCGGTATTCCAGCGGTCGCTGACCTCCTCGCTGTCGCCGAGGGTGAAAAGCGGGAGGCGTGAGGTAGCCTGTCCGAATTTTTCCAGCGCACGCCGCAGCTCAGGCTGAAACAGCACGACGATTGCCAGCAGCCCGGAGCCAAGCACATTTTCCGTGATCTTATTGAGCGCCTTCAGTCCGGCAGCGAGGCTGATAAAATAAAACGCGACCAGCAGTGCGATGCCCTTCATGAGCTGACCGGCTCTGGTTTCGCGGACAAATTTGAACAGAATAAACACAAGGTAGGTCAGCAGCGCGATGTCGAGAAAATCGACAAAACTGATCGAATGCATAACATTGAGCAACGCATGCCAGCCGTTGCGGAGCATTTCCATTATCACGCGCCGATCGCCTCCCTTCTGCCGTACACCGTTGTGTTATACGGAATCTCCGGCAAATGCTCATACAGTATTAGTATAACACATTTTTTTTCGGAATGCAACCGTTCAGACAAATTTTTGTTCGGTGTTTTTATGATTCAGTTGTCAAGGTTCCGGGATGCAACCCTGCATGAGCTTTGGATGACCTGCCCGCATCATAATAAATATCGTATGATATGCCTTGATTTGACTTCCTGCTGCTAAATTCAAATTTTTTCGTTTTTGTCATCCTCGGAATCGGGGGGCTCCCCGCCCTTGGGTTGTCCCCCCCGACCTGCGGGGAGAAGCAACTCTTATGCTGTTACTGTTTTGATTGGGCCTATTTCCCTCCGCCAATTCCGCATTATCTTAATAAACCAACAAAAACGCCCGTGCTTTCTCTCTTGCAAATTGGTGAAACTGCCGATTTTATCATTTTTATCTTGCATAATGCAAATTATACTTGACATTTTGCAAGATATCGTGTATAATCATAGCATAAGGAGGGGTGAACAGCTTATGAAAAATAAAAAGCTGAAAATTGCCCGCATGGAGCACGACATGAATCAGGAGGCTCTGGCAAAAGCCGTCGGCGTCACCCGCCAGACAATCGGGATGATCGAATCCGGCAACTATAACCCGACGCTCAACCTCTGCACCGCGATCTGCGATGTGCTCGGAAAAACACTCGACGACCTGTTCTGGATTCCAAGGGAAGAAAGGATGAACGATGATGAAGTACACTGAACTCACCGGCTGGAAAAAGCATTCTGCCCAGAAAATGACCGAGACCTACCCCACGGACGAACGTACCCAGCGCATCAACGAAAAGGGGCTCGCTGCCTGCGGCGCTGTCGCATTCCTCTATATCGCAGGCCGCATCATCTACTGCGGCTTCAAGGGCGATCTCGCCGTACCGGAGCTCGTGCTGCTGTTTGTTATGGTCATTGTGCTGGCTGCCGTCAACAGACAGAATCAGCTCCATGAGCTCCCGCTCGTGCTCGGCAAACGGCTCGACCCCTCGCCCCGGGCAAAAGGCAAACGCATTGGCCTCTATGCGCTGAATTCGCTGATCTATGCTGCCTCGTGGACGGCCGCGGATGCTCTCATCGGCATTACGGGCTGGGAACCGTTCGCTTTGGGGCTCATCGCCGATTTCACGATCGGCTTCGCGACATGGTTCTTCGTTGACTTCTTTTTCTATGAGCGCAAAATCAAGCGCTATAACAGCTATATGGCTCAGCTCGAAGCAGAGGAAAATGATCTGAGCTGAATCCCACATCGGGATTTATTGTTCAGATATCAGTCTGTACAAGAGCGGTACATATTATTTTGGAATGGGGGAGAGAAAACTCTTGTTTTCTCTCCCCCAAGCAATGCTAACAACTGAAGGAGAACACGGCGAAGCCAAAATAAAAGCTTTGGCCGAGCTTTTGAAAAAAAGCAAACGCCAGCAAAGCTGACGTACCAAAACTTTTATTTTGGCAGCGGCGGAAATCATCTTGTAAAATCCCGGAATTTCCGCACCTAATACGAAGTTTCACTTGACAGATTGCGCAAAACAATGTATAATACAATCAGCTAAGTGTGTGCTTTTGCACCGAATTCAGACAGAGAATGAACAAAAAAGGAGGTCGATCTCATGTTTTGCAGAAATTGCGGCGAGGTTCTGATCGACACGGATGTTTATTGCCTTAGCTGCGGCTATGCTGCCGGCGACGGCAATAAATACTGTGCCTCCTGCGGCTCCGAGACACTCCCCGGCGCACTGGTCTGTGAGATCTGCGGCAATTCCGTCAGCAACCTGAATGCCGGAGGCATGCAGTTTCAGCAGGCTCCCTTTCAGCAGGCTGCACAGCAGTTCCGGCAGGCCCCCCCGACCTTTCAGCAGCCCGTGTATCCAAACCAAATGTTCCGGCAGTCCTATGACCCGAACCAGATGCCGATGCCCGGCGTCTACAATCAGCCCGATGTCTTCAATATGGGCATGAACGGTCAGCCGCAGTATTATGCCGGATATAAATATAAATCCAGGGTCGCGGCCGGCGTGCTCGGCATCGTGCTCGGCGCATTCGGCGTCCATAACTTCTATCTCGGCAAAACCGGACAGGCAACCGTGCAGCTTTTGATGACCCTCTGCTCCTGCGGCATCCTCGGCGTCATCAGCGGCATCTGGGGGTTCGTTGAGGGTATTATGCTCCTGACCGGCTCCATCGACCAGGACGGAAACGGACTTCCGCTGAAATAACAGCACAATCCGACATCAGAATATCACAAAGAAACACTTTTTTTTCATTTTTTTGATCGAGAATTCAGGTTCATTTAAGTTGCTTCCTGTATACTGGAATCAAACTCAGGGGGAAAGCCGTTCCAAATGAGAAACGGCACCTGTCACATTCTACAGCATGGGTGAAAATGAATGAGGAGGCAATTATTATGGCTATCAGTACCTTTCAGCGCCGTGAGGTGAAATTCCGGCTGTCAACGGAACAATATGAAGCACTGCTCCCGATCGTGCATGCGCATATGAACCCCGATCAGTACTGCATCGACGGCAGGGAATACGGCATTTTCAATCTCTATTACGATACACCGGATAATCTTCTGATCCGCCGCAGCATCGCAAAGCCGTACTATAAAGAAAAGCTGCGCCTGAGAAGCTATTATTCTCCTGCGGCACCCGATTCGCCGGTGTTCCTTGAGGTCAAGAAAAAAATCGGCGGCATCGTTACAAAGCGCAGAGTTACCATGACCGTCACGGATGCGGAGGCCTATATTCAGACCCGCGTCAGACCCTATTACGAGCGGTTCCTCGATCAGCAGATCATGAAGGAAATGGACGTTTTCCTCAACAGCTACAATTCAATCGCGCCGCGGCAGTATATCAGCTATCAGCGGGCAGCGTTCTTCGGCAAGGATGACCCGGATTTCCGACTGACCTTCGACCGGCAGCTCACCGAACGCCGCTCTGACCTGACCCTCACCAAGGGCAGCTACGGCAGGCTCATCATCCCCGAAGATCAGCGCATTATGGAAATCAAGGTCCCCGGTGCCATTCCGCTCTGGATGAGCAATGCACTCTCCGAAATCGGAATCCGCCGCCACAGCTTCTCCAAATACGGCAGAGCCTATCTGGCTTATGTCCAGGAGCAGACTGAAAAGCAGCAGCAGGAGAGGAGGAGCATCTATGCTTAATTATCTCACGGCAGCAGTGCTCGCAAGCCCCTTTACCCGCCTGTTTGACGATCAGTCGCAATACTGGATCGACGACAGCGGCCATATGACGCTCGGCATCGTGATGCTCTGCATTTGCAGCGCTCTCGTGCTCGGCTTCCTGATCTCGCTGCTTTATATGTTCACAAACCGCAAGCGCGGCTATGCGCAGGGCTATGTCATTGCCATGCCGATGCTTTCCGCAATGGTCGCGACTGTCATCATCATGATGTGCCTGATGATCGACAACTCCAGCGGCACCAAGGCCGCCATTACCCTGACCGGCGCCTTTTCACTGACGCGCTTCCGCTCCGCGCCCGGCGACCCCAAGGATATCGCATATATCTTCTTCGCGCTGGTCATGGGCGTCGTCTGCGGCATCGGCTATGTCGGCTATGCCGGCCTGATCTTCCTGATTATGGCGGCAGTGCTGCTCGTGCTGCATTTCACGAATTTCGCTGCGCCGAAAACACAGGATATGACCCTCAAGGTCACTATTCCGGAGGACCTCAACTATACCGGACTGTTCGACAGCGTGATGGATAAATATACGACCGAGTGGAAGCTCCGCAGAGTCAAGACGACCGATTTCGGCACGCTGTTCGACCTGGTCTATGATATCCATGTCAAGCAGGATATCGACCAGAAAAAGTTTATCGACGAGATCCGCACGCTCAACGGCAATCTGAATGTCACGCTGGTGCTCTACCGCTATGACGATCAGATTTATGATCCCAAAGCAAAATAAACAGAAAAAACTGCATTGATAATGTTTACTTGATTTGACTGTTCGGGGAAGACTGGGGCACGGGCACACTGTGCAGCCTCGGTCTTTTCCTGTATCATTATGAAAAGCGAGGAAAGTGCGATGAAGCATACCACGAAAAAAATCCGGATCGCTGCACTTCTGACAGCGCTGCTGCTGGCCTGCCCCCTGACAGCCTGCGGCAGCGACGGCGAAAGCAGCTCCGCTCAAAATCCCGGCGGCGCCGCAGAAAGCAGCGTCAGCACCGATGAAAGCACCGAATCCGATACGGAAAGCAGCGGCGAGAACAGCTCCGCAAAGGACAGCAGCGATGATTCCTCCTCCGATGCCGGGAAAAGCAGCGGCGCTGACAAGAGCAGCAGCAAATCCGATGACAGCAGCAAGGACGGCGGCACGTCCGACAGCAAGTCTGCCGGGGAGAGAGACGGCATCACCCCGGAGGATAAGAGCAGCAGTCAGGGCGATAGCTCGTCCGGCAGCTCGTCCGACAGCTCGTCCGACAGCAAATCTTCCGAAGACAAAAACAGCGGCGGGCAGTCCTCCGGCGGCACACAGAGCGGCTCCGATAACCCTGAGGACAGCGACCTTGACAAAGCCGATGAGGAAAAGCCCACCAAGTATATTTACCTGAACGGCAGCTCCGCTAAGTTTGACGGCGACGGCATTTCCGTCAGCGGAAACAAAATCTATATCACCAAGGGCGGCGATTACGAGATCTCCGGTACCCTCGACAACGGCCAGATCTATATCGAAACCGAAAAGAAAAAAGTGCGCCTGCACCTCAATAATTGCAGCATCACCAATAAGGCCGGCTCGGCTATCCGGTGCCAGCAGGCCAAAAAGGTTACGATCTATTCCGTCGCCGGAACAACAAACTATATCTCCGACGGCGGTACCCATGACGATGACAACGGCGCGATTTTCAGTGAGGATACCGTTGTGTTCAAGGGCGAGGGCGAAATCAATATTACCGGCGTCTATGCGCACGGCGTCCAGAGCGATGACGATATTTTCGTCAAAGGCGGCACAATCAATATCTCTGCCGCGAAATCCTGCCTCCATTCCAATGACGGCATCGAGATCTGGGACGGCAGACTCTACTGCGACGGCGGTACAAACGGCATCAAAACAGACGGGTATATCACAATCTCCGGCGGCTATTCGACATTCATCGGCGGCGTGCGGGAGGAAAAGGGCTCGATCTACTGCGACGGCCCCTTCACAGTCACCGGCGGCACGTTCTATGCGATCGGCAATTCCTGCGCTGCTCCGGATGCCTCCACAACAACCGCGAATCTGATCGGCGTTGTGTTCAGCAGCTCGCAGCCCGCCAATACTCAGGTCGAGATTACCAGCGGCGGCAACAGCATCCTCTCAATGACCTCGAATAATAATTTCCGCTCGGTTTACTACTCCGGCGCAAATCTGCTCAACAATGCCGAATATAAGGTGACGGCCGACGGCAAGGACTGCGGCAGCTTTACGGCCGGCAATACCGTGACGGTGTATACCGTTTCCTGAATCAGCCTCCTGCTCCTTCTCCGTTATCCGATGCAAAGCCTCCCTGACCGGCTCATACAGCCGTTCAGGGAGGCTTCGTGTTTCTGTATGCCGCCGCTCAGGGCTGCACCTCCAGCAGAAAATCCGTGAATTCTGCCCATGCTTCATTGCTGCCGTCCGGGTCATACGCATAGAGCGCGAGCATTACGCCCGTGAAATTGCCGGCTGCTTCTGTGGAGATGTATTTCGATTCCAGCGCGCCCAGATCATGCATCACGCCGCAGATTTCCGCAGAAAAACAGTATTCCGCAGGCTTGCCCGTGATATGCAGCGTGACCTGCTCTGCCTCCGCCGGCAGGGAAATGACAGGTTCCTCATGCACCAGTGCGCCGAGCTGCGCCCGCCGCACTAGACTTATGCCGCCGGATGCATCCGGATGCAGACAGAGGTCATAATGCTGACTGCCGGTCATATAGACCGAAACACCTGCCTCCTGCACGGTTCGGCGCAGCGTGACCGACAGCGAAAATGCCGTTTCGGTCTGCCGGATGCCGACCCATGTCGGTGAACCGGACTGCGAGGAAAGCGGAATATCCGTTCCGTGCAGCGCAAAACAGTCCGAAGTCAGGCGGTAATGCTCCGTATGCGGATTTTGCAGAAAGACCCACTCCTGCCCGGGCGCTGTGTCGGCAAAGGTGAACCTTGTCTTCTGCTTCTGCACGACGGATTCCGGTATGCGGTCTGTCTGCATGACGAGCCGTGCCGTGCCGTTCTCGCCTGCCGTAAACCAGCCGTCTGCTCCGAATGTCACCGGCACGAGACACACCTCGCGGCCCGTCGTGTGAAACATCATCCACGGATGAATCTGCCGGAAGCCCAGATGCAGCATCCACCAGTTTCCGTTTTTGTCATCTACCAGATCGCCGTGGCCGCAGCCCTGAAGCAGATAGCCGCCCAGATTGCGGTTTGTGAGCACGGGATTTCCGGGGCAGGCCTCAAACGGCCCGTTGGGGGATTTCCCGCGCGCACAGACGACCATGTGGCCGTATTCGGTGCCGCCCTCGGAGGCCATGAGATAATAATATTCCCCGATATGATAGAGATGCGGGCTTTCGAGAAAGCGTCCCCCGGTGCCGCGCCAGACCGCCCGCGCCTCTGTGAGACATCTGCCGGTCTCCGGGTCAATCTCGCACTGCAAAATGCAGCTTCCCTGCGCATCGCTGCCGTTGCTCATGAAATAGGCTTTGCCGTCCTCGAAAAACAGCGAGGGATCAATGCCCGCCTGACTGACCCATACCGGCTCCGACCACTCGCCGTGAATATCGTTTGTCCGGACAAAGAAATGTCCGCCGTTTGTGACATTGGTCGTGACCATATAAAATGTTCCGTCAGAATACCGGATCGTCGGGGCGTATATTCCTCCGACAGAATCGGCATTTTGCAGCGGAAGCTGCGATGGGCGCGTCAGAACATGCCCGATCTGCTTCCAGTTGATGAGATCGCGGCTTTCAAAGAGCGGCACGCCGGGATAATACTGAAACGAACTGCAAACCAGATAATAGGTATCGCCGGCGCGGCATACACTGGGATCAGGGTAAAATCCGGGTATCACGGGATTTCGGTACTGCATATCAATAAACCTCTTTTTTTATTTGGGTATGTGAAGATTCAGGTGGATTCTGTTACATTTTTTGTCATTAGAATTTGTTTCAGGAGCAGTTGGGGCGCCCTGCGGAGCTCCTGAAGTCAGAGAATTTCGTGCATGCGATGCGCGCCGCCATGTTTTCCTTAAGCTGTTAGCAGGATTTGGGTGCGTTTGCGGTGCAAACTCACAGCGAAGCGAGAGCACCATTATCCGCAGTTCTCCTGATACTGTCCCGCACGCAGATATTCAACCGCAAATGCTATGAATTCGGCATTCGTCAGACGGTTTCTGCCGTTTATGCGGCGCGGCAGAAGGCCCGCAAGCAGCGGGTCTTCCCTGATCTGTGAGAGTGCATGCCGGATTGAACGCTCAACCCGTGACGGCGTGCTGTTCAGTTCTGCTGCAACCGCCGGATAGATCCGCTGTGTCACCGAGCCGCTGCAGTACGGCAGCTCCAATGCGCACCGGATTGCACTGCGCAGGAAGTGAAAACCAAGCAGATTTGCCGAAATCCCGACGCTTTGCAGAAATGTCGTGATCTGCTGCTCAATGCTCCCGTCTTTGAAACGCGGCAGATATTTTCCGCTTCCGAACTCTGCCCGGATAGACTTCCGCAATGCACCGGGATCGACCGGATACTGCCTGCAATGAATCCCGATCTGACGCAGATTCTGCTCAAGAAAGGTGTTCGGCCGGTGCATCAGCGCTATAATCTGCACGGACGCAATGCTGCTGACCCTCTCGGCAAAAACCCGGAAATCAAGGTCCAGTGAGCCGCTGTTCAGCAGAATCAGATCGGGATGCTCCTCCCTGACCGCCTGAAGCAAAGTCGGCTCGTCCTGCCAGCGGACAATCGCCCAGTCGCCTTCCCTGCAAAATGCGTTTGCCATTGCCACGGCAAACGCATCGCCGATGTCTCCGATAATCATACGAAGCTGTTTGAGTATCATATTATGTGTCTCCTTTTTTGTTTTTGGCTTTCTTTATTTTGCCCGGAACATATTATATCAGAAAAATGATAGCCTGTCAATCATTTTTAACCCGCAAATCAGCATAATTCATACATAAATGTCGAATCCTGACGAATTCTGCGGGAAGGCATGCATCGCCGCTCCGGCGCATACACTTCCGGCAGAGGGAGGTGACGGCATGAACAGTGTTGTGCGCGGTGTGATTCTGCGGGGCGTACCGGTATCGGTCTGCGGAATGCTGGGGGCGGGGCTGCTGCTGACTGCCGCCGAGCTTCCGCTTCCGGCATACGGTATCTGCGCTGCGCTATCGCTGACGGCGGGCTGCTTTTTTGCCGGTATGGAGGCCGGCCGCCGCCGCCGCAGAAACGGTCTTTTCTGCGGGCTCAGTGCAGCGCTGCTTCTGACCGGGCTGTGGTATGCGGCGGCATGGCTGCTGCTGCACAGTGCCGGTCTGCCGGCTGTTCTGCTTGCGGCGGTGCCCTGCGGAATGTGCGGCGGCGTGATCGGGACAGGTCGCCGTGCGCCGGCACTGCACAGGCGTCTGCACGGCGCGGCAGGCGCACGGGAGCGGCTCCGGCTCCGCTTTCGGCTGCTGCATCTGCTGTACAGGCCGAAAAAACCGAAAAAAAAGCCCTCTGCCCAAAGCAGAGGGAAATCAGAATATTGAAGAATGCATAGAGGATGTGTGGCCTGAACAAGCCCCTCCGGGATCCTGTTTGTTCGTCAGTTTACCCGCAGGGCACCGCACATACCTGACAGCACAGGCAGTGCCCAGACCGGCGAGCATCGGGATTCCGGCACTTGGTTGAGGGGAATCAGGCTGAAGCGGATCAGCCGCTTTCCCTTTCACTTATATAATCGGAGTTCCGGCAGGAAATGTCACAGTATTTTGAAAATTTCGGCATAATGCATAATTATCGCACAGTGCCTTTGTACATTGTGCGGTAATGCATTCAGGATTTCTCGGTGTCGGCCGCTCACTTTTCAATCCGCCCATTGCTTTTTTCCCAATATTGTGATATAATGAGAAATGTGAGCGAATGCTCATAATAACATGAAGGAAGTGTTCACCTTGCAAATCAAAAAGGCAGCAGCGTCTCTTGCAGCATTTACGCTGCTCTGTACGGCTGTACCGTTTGCACCGGCGCAGCTCTCCAGTCTGACAGCAATCAGCGCGCATGCGGAAAATGCCGATGCCGATGCCGCGGCTTTCCTGACCGGCGCCGTCACTGACGGCAGCAATTACAAAATCGTCAGTGCAGACGGCGAAGTCACCTCGCTGAAAATGTGCGAACGTGTTTATAATAACGGCGTGCAGTTTGCGATGAAATGGAGTCAGACGGGCGGCATTACACTGGATGTGTCGGGCTGCAAGACCCTCAGTTTCACGGCAGGCCATGTGGACGATAACGTCGGCAGCGATACAACCATGAAGATCCTGCTGGACGGCGAGGAGTACCAGAGCATTCCGCTTTCCGGTACCTCGGAGCTGAAGGAGATTACCCTGCCGGTGCAGGATGTGTCCGCCGTTCAGATTTCTTTCACCGGACTGGGTTCCAACGGCGGCGTTTACGCGATCGCCGGCATCAAAACAGATACGCTGGATGCCTCTGCTTACGGCAGCCCGATCTATCTCTCGTCTGCCGATATCGCCGCGCATGTGTTTAATCTGAACAACGGCACATACTGTCTGCCGTCAGGCGAGAATAAGCTGAAAATGAGCGGCAGAACCTTCGAGGCCGGCGTCACTGCCGATCCGAACTGGAATTCCGGCGGCTATTTCGGCATCAATGTCGAAGGGCTTAACACACTTTCCGTGACATTCGGCCATGTGGACGACACCGACTCCGGCAGCTCCAAGCTGGAAATCTATCTGGACGGCAACCTCTACAATACCTATGAGCTGACCGAGCGCATGGCGCTTCAGACCGTTGAGCTGCCCGTGAAAAAACGCTTTTCCAGCGCGATTTTCATTATCCAAAACACCGACAATAAAAGTGCATCCTACGGCTTTGCGGATTTCAAAACTGACAAGCTCACGGATGCACCCGCGGATTCTGCGCCGGAATATACCACCGGCAAGGATATTACCGATGCTGCCTTTGACCTGAAAAACTGCACGGTTTATCCGATCGAAACCGGCAAATATGAGGAACCCAATCCCCTTTCCATAAACGGCCGCGACTATGACAACGGCATTGTCATGAACGTTAATTGGAATCAGTCCGCCGGCTTCGGCATCAATACCGAACACGCCGATGAGCTGACCTTTACAGTCGGCCATGCGGACGGGCTGAGCGGCGAGTCCTCCATGCTGCACATCTACCTGGACGGGCAGGAGTACAAGCTGCTCGGCGAGTTCAAGATGACCGAGCACATGCCGCTGCAAACAGTCACGCTCCCGGTCGCGAAGGTGCAGAGCGTTCAGTTCGTTCTGGATAACTGCGACAATAGCAGCGGCAGCTACGGCTTCACGGACTTCCGCACCTCGACTGCCGCGGATGCGGTGCCCTTCACTGTTCCGGAACGCAAAACCGGTGAGGATCTCGTCAATGACGTATTCAATCCCCGCAATGCCGACATCTACCCGATCCCGGGCGAGGGACTCTTTGACGATCCGGAGCTGCTGGTCATGAACGGCCGCGCTTATGCGAACGGCGTGGTTCTGTCAAACAAATGGAGTACAGATGCATCTGTCGGCTTCAACACCGATGAGATCGACACGCTGTCTTTCACGGTCGGTCACGCCGATGACAAAAACAAAACCGGTCAGAGTTCAAAACTGCGGATCTATCTGGACGGCACGGAGGATTATCGTTCCCCGCTGACGCTGACAGAGGATATGGCACTGAGAAACATCGAGCTGGACGTGACCGATGTGCAGAGCGTTGTGCTGATTCTTGAGAAAAACGTAACCAACTCATCCTCCTACGGAATCGCAAACCTGATGGCCGAAAAAGACGATAAGGTTGTTGCCGAGGACGAAGAACCCTTCACCGTTCCGTCCTACACCGACAGCGACAGCATCATAAATCAGGCATACAATCTTGTGAATACAGAACGGTTCGTCAACAATGCGGGCGAATACGAGCTGCCGGAAACCTTCTCGGTCGGCGGCACGGAATACACATCCGGCCTGATTATGACCCCGAAATGGAACGAAGCTGCATGGTTCGGCGTCAATACCGATGAGATCGGTCAGCTCTGCTGCAAGATCGGCCATGTGGACGGCGAAGGCAGCGAGGCGGCAACCTTGACCGTTTATGCGGACGGCGATGTGTACCAGCCCTATGCGGAGCTGAAGCTGACTGCGGATATGGCGCAGACCGAACTCACGATTCCCGCAAGAGACGCGCAGAGCGTTGTCTTCTGCATCCGGAAAACCACTTCTTCCAACACCAAGTATGCAATCACGGATTTCTCGATGAAGGAAGCAACCCCGCGAATTCTCGGCGATGTCTCCGGCAATGACGAGATCGGTGCCGATGACGCGCAGATGGTGCTGAAGGCCTATGTCAATCTGCTCGCAGGCAAAAAAGACGGTCTGAACGACTCCAAGCGCAAGGCTGCCGATATCGACGGCGACGGTGAGATCACCGCGACCGATGCGCAGATTATTCTGAAGTACTATGTCAACATGCTCGCCGGCAAGGATGTGACATGGGAAGACCTGATCCCGAAGAAATAATGCTCTGAAAATGCATCCCCCGGTACTGTCTGAAGTACCGGGGGATTGCTGTTTGATAAAACAGTGGCGTGCGGCAATTCCCTGCTCTACACGATCAGCAGCAATATGCCGTACAGGACAGAGGCGGCTGTGCCGTATAGAATCACCGGGCCCGCGATCGTGAAAATCTTTGTGCCGACACCCAGAATATATCCCTCCGTCCGCGCCTCAACGGCCGCCGATGCAACCGCATTCGCAAAGCCGGTCACCGGAACAAGCGTGCCCGCGCCGCCGTGCTTCGCGAGCTTCTCGTAATACCCAAGCCCCGTCAGCAGCGCCGAGCAGAATACCAGTATCACCGAAACCCATGTTCCTGCCGTTTCCTGCGGCAGCCCGCGCCGCAGCAAAAACTGCCGCAGAAGCTCCCCCGTCAGACAGATGCCGCCGCCGATCACAAATGCCTTGATGCATGTCGCCGTGACATTCGTGCGGCGGGAGGCGCGTGCTATCATCTCCGCATATACTCCCTGCGCAGGCTCCTTTGCACCCTGTGAATGAACGATGCCGTTCATATAATCAGCTCCCTTCCGCTCTGTTTCGGATAGTGTTCCCGCCGGGGCCGCGCTTATGCGCGGAAACAGAAAAAACGTCGGCTTTTTGATGTAAAATTTCTTCAGAAAGCACTTGCCTTTTTGCAGAAAATAGAGTATAATAAATATGTATGTAAAATTCGAGGGAGGTCATTCCATGTTTATTCATCCGACCCTGCTTGCAGATGCTTCCGGTCAGATCCTGGAGGAAATCACAGAGCAGGTGACTGCGAAACCGGAAAAGATCCTGCAAGGCACGGAAAAAATGGACGGCACACAGATCGCCGCCATGACAATCGTCGGACTGGCAGTCGTTTTTTCTGCACTGCTCATTCTGGTCATTTTTCTGTATCTGTCCGGCGGCATCTTCAAATCGGCAGGAAAGCAAAAGAAATCCGCGCCCGAAAAAGCTGCTCCCGCAAAGCCTGCACCGGCCGCAAAGCCCGCCGCGGTCAGACAGCCGCCGAAGGCTCCTGCTCCCGCCGCAGCAGATGACAGCGAGGTCATTGCCGTCATTATGGCTGCAATCGCCGCCATGGGCGCTGCCGACGGAAAGCAGTATAAGCTGCATTCGGTCAGACAGGTCACAAGACGCGGCTCCGGCCGCTCCGTCTGGGCGCAGGCCGGCCTGAACGACGCTACAAAACCTTTCTGATTTTCTGCGCAGCATTTCAGTATAGATAAGATTTAGGAGGACTGCACAATGGGCGGTGTAATAGATTTCTTTACCAATACCATCCAAGGCCTGTGGGAGGACAGCGGCATCCATGCGCTGTTCGCAAGCGGCGGCTGGAAAAATCTGCTGATGATTCTGATTTCCTTTGTGTTTATGTATCTGGCGATTGCCAAGGGCTTTGAGCCGCTGCTGCTGCTGCCGATCTCGTTCGGCATGCTGCTGACAAATCTGCCGATGGCAGAGCTCTACCACGCCGACCTCTGGCAGCTCGTGGACGGGCATGTCAATTACGGAAGGGTGCTAAGGGACGGCGGATTGCTGGATATTCTGTATCTGGGCGTGAAATTGCAGCTCTATCCCCCGCTGATCTTCCTCGGCATCGGATGTATGACCGACTTCTCCCCGCTGATCGCGAACCCCAAGAGCTTCCTGCTCGGCGCCGCGGCTCAGGGCGGCATCTTCTTCACCTTCGTCGTTGCGGGTCTGCTCGGCTTTACCGCCGCGGAGGCCGGCTCCATCGCCATTATCGGCGGCGCCGACGGCCCGACTGCAATCTATGTTTCGACCCGCCTGCTCACCGGCGGCGGTGCAATCACGACGGGTAATATCGCACTCGCGGCATATACTTATATGGCGCTCGTCCCGATCATTCAGCCGCCGATTATGCGGGCGCTCACCACGAAAAAACAGCGCGCCGTTAAAATGGAGCAGCTCAGAACGGTCTCCAAGACCGAACGGATCATCTTCCCGATCGCCGTTACAATCATCGTTTCCCTGCTGGTTCCGTCCGCAGCACCGCTCGTCGGCATGCTGATGTTCGGCAACCTGCTCAAGGAATCCGGCGTTGCGGCCAGACTGATCGACACCGCACAGAATGCACTGATGAATATTATCACGATCTTCCTCGGCGTTTCCGTCGGTGCAACGACCAAGGCTGACCAGATCTTCAGCCTGAAGTTCGGCGGCGTCATGCTGCTGGGCGTCATCGCGTTCTCGCTCGGCACGGCCTGCGGCCTGATCTTCGGTAAGATCATGTACCGCGTCACAGGCGGCAAGGTCAATCCGCTGATCGGCTCGGCCGGCGTTTCCGCCGTCCCGATGGCTGCTCGTATCTCCCAGAAGGTCGGCGCGGAGACCGATCCGACCAACTTCCTGCTGATGCACGCGATGGGTCCGAATGTCGCCGGCGTCATCGGCTCGGCAGTCGCGGCGGGCGTTCTGCTCTCCGTCATCGGCTGATCTGTATAACCGAACAGTATGGACTGTGCCGCCGCTGCTTCCGGCGGCACAATGCAAAATATGAGGAGGTTTGCTATGAAAGAGTATCCGATCGTTGACACAGTGGATGCGCTGAAGGCTCTGCTCGCAAGAGTACGGAAAGCGCAGGAGGAATTCTCGTCATTCCCGCAGGAAAAGGTTGATGCGATTTTCCGTGCCGCGGCAATCGCTGCCAATCAGGCACGCATCCCGCTCGCAAAAATGGCGGTCGCGGAGACCGGCATGGGCGTTGTGGAGGACAAGGTCATCAAGAATCACTTTGCTTCGGAATATATCTACAATGCATACCGCGATACCAAAACCTGCGGCGTGATCGAACGCAATGAATCCATGGGCACCATGCGCATCGCTGAGCCGATCGGCGTCATCGCGGCGGTCATTCCGACCACGAACCCGACCTCGACCGCGATCTTTAAGACGCTGATTACCCTGAAAACCCGCAACGGCATCATTATCTCTCCACACCCCAGAGCCAAGGAATCAACCATTGCTGCGGCTAAGGTCGTCGCGGAGGCAGCCTATGCAGCCGGTGCGCCGGAGGGACTGATCGGCTGGATCGACAAGCCGAGCCTCGACATGACGAATACCGTCATGCGCTATTCCGATATCATTCTCGCGACCGGCGGCCCCGGCATGGTCAATGCCGCCTATTCCAGCGGCAAGCCGGCAGTCGGCGTCGGTGCGGGCAATACCCCCGCAATTATCGACGATTCTGCGGACATCACCCTTGCAGTCAACTCGATCATTCACTCCAAAACCTTCGATAACGGCATGATCTGTGCCTCCGAGCAGTCCACGATCGTGCTCGACAGCATTTATGATGCGGTCAAAGCGGAGTTTGAAGCCCGCGGCTGCTATTTTCTCAAGGGCGAGGAGCTCGATAAGGTGCGCCGCACCATCATCATCAACGGCTCGCTGAATGCGAAAATCGTCGGACAGAAGGCGCATACCATTGCACAGCTCTCCGGCGTGGAGGTCCCCGAAACCGCCAAGATCCTGATCGGTGAGGTCGAGGATGTCAGCATCGACGAGGAATTCGCACACGAAAAGCTCTCGCCGGTGCTCGCAATGTACCGCGCTAAGGACTTTGAGGATGCCGTGCAGAAGGCGGAGCGCCTGATCGCGGACGGCGGCTACGGTCATACCTCCTCCGTGTACCTCAATGCCGTCACGGAACGCGCCAAGATCGACACCATGGCGGCCCGCATGAAAACCTGCCGCATTCTCGTCAATACTCCGTCCTCGCAGGGCGGCATCGGCGACCTCTATAACTTCAACCTGACCCCGTCGCTGACGCTGGGCTGCGGCTCGTGGGGCGGTAATTCCGTCAGCGAGAACGTCGGCGTCAAGCATCTGCTCAATATCAAGACTGTCGCCGAAAGGAGAGAGAATATGCTCTGGTTCCGTGCGCCGGAAAAGGTCTATATCAAGCAGGGCTGCCTGCCCGTCGCGCTTGATGAACTCGGCAAGGTGATGCACAAAAAGCGTGCGTTTATCGTCACCGACAGCTTCCTCTTCAAAAACGGCTACACCAAGGCAATCACCGACAAGCTCGATGCCATGGGCATCGTTCACAGCACCTTCTTTGAGGTCGCGCCTGACCCGTCGCTGGGCTCCGCGAAGAAGGGTGCAGAGGCAATGACTGCCTTCCAGCCGGATGTCATCATCGCAGTCGGCGGCGGCTCGGCCATGGATGCCGGCAAGATCATGTGGGTCATGTATGAGCACCCGGAGGCCGATTTCATGGATATGGCAATGCGCTTCTGCGATATCCGCAAGCGCATCTATACCTTCCCGAAAATGGGCGAAAAGGCATACTTTGTCGCCGTTCCGACCTCTGCCGGCACCGGCTCGGAGGTCACCCCGTTCGCGGTCATTACCGACGAAAGCAGCGGCGTGAAGTATCCGCTCGCTGACTATGAGCTGATGCCGAATATGGCAATCGTTGACCCGGATATGATGAAAACTGCGCCCAAGAGCCTGACCTCTGCCTCCGGTATTGATGTTGCGACACATGCCCTTGAAGCCTATGCCTCGATGCTCGCGACCGACTACACCGACGGCCTCGCCCTGCGCTCGCTGAAGCTCGTGTTCGAGAACCTGCCGCGCACCTATCAGAACGGCGTCAATGACCCCGCAGCATGGGAGAAAATGGCAAATGCCGCAACAATGGCGGGCATGGCATTCGCAAACGCTTTCCTCGGCGTCTGCCACTCCATGGCGCACAAGCTCGGCGCATTCCACCACATCCCGCACGGCGTTGCGAATGCGCTGATGCTGGAGCAGGTGCTCCGGTTCAATGCCGCGGAGGTTCCGCCGAAAATGGGTACCTTCCCGCAGTACAGCTATCCGCATACCCTCGCACGCTATGCGGAGGTCGCGGATTACCTCGGACTCGGCGGCAGAACACCCGAAAAGAAGCTCGAAGCACTTATCAAGGCGCTCAATGAACTGAAAACACTGATCGGCATTCCGGACAGCATCAGGGAATGGGGCATTGATGAGGAGAAATTCCTCGCCTCACTTGATGCAATGTCTGAGCAGGCCTTCGACGACCAGTGTACCGGCGCGAACCCGCGCTATCCGCTGATCGCTGAGATCAAACAGATGTATCTCAACGCATATTACGGCAAGAATAAGGAAACTGTGTAAAGGGGGTTATGATATGACAGTGCAGGAAGACAAGATCATCGCAAGACGCGCAAATAAGATCATTTACCGCGAGGGCGATACGGTCGTCAAGCTGTTCGATGCGGCTTATTCCAAGGCGTCTGTGCTGAATGAGGCGCTGAATCAGGCGCGTGTCGAGGAAACAGACCTCAATATTCCCAAAATCCATGAGGTTTTCAAAACCGCAGAGGGCGAATGGGCTATCCGCTCGGATTATATCGAGGGCAAGACCTTACAGCAGCTCATGGACGAGAATCCCGACAAGCGCGACGAGTACCTGAAGCAGCTTGTCGAGCTGCAAATGCTCATCCACACCAAGCGCGCACCGCTGCTGACCAAGCTGAAGGACAAAATGCACCGCAAAATCAGCGACAGCAAGTTTGAGGCGACCGTCCGCTTCGAGCTGCATACCCGTCTGGAGGGCATGCCCAAGCACAAGAAGGTCTGCCACGGCGACTTCAACGCCTCGAATGTCATCATCACCCCGGACGGCACCCCGTTTATCATCGACTGGGCACACGCCACGCAGGGCAATGCGTCCGCGGATGTCGCCCGCACCTACCTGTACCTGATGCTCAACGGGCAGGAACAGCTTGCAAAGGATTACCTAAAGCTGTTCTGCAAAATGAGCGATACCGCGATTCAGTATGTGCAGAACTGGATGCCGATTGTTGCGGCATCACAGTCCGTCAAGGAGAACAATCCTGAGGATTTCGAGCTGCTCTCCCGCTGGGTCAATGTCGTCGATTACGTGTAAACAAAAGCGCACACCGTGAACATGCGGTGTGCGCTTTGTTTGTTAAGTAATCCACAGCCTGTCATAATGAATGCTTTTGGTTTGTCAGCTTTGCAGGCGTTCGCTTTCTTTCAAAAAGCTCGCGGAGCTCAGAGACAGCAAACAGAATGCCCCTGGGCAGCTTATCGTATCCGCATCAGTGCCCGAGCTCAACCTCAACACCGGTGCTTTCGCTGTCGGCAGGGTAGATCTCCTGGAAATCGCGGTCAAAATAGAACTTCTGCAAGCCGAACTTGTCCGAATCATCGCCCAGATCAAACAGCGGCTCGACCTCCAGCTCCATCGGCTCCGTTTCGGAATAGGTCAGGCGGTAGGCCTGTCCGTTTGCGAAGGCGAGACCGACATCGCCCCAGTTTTCGGTATTCCAGACATAATTTGCGGCATTCTTGTTCACGAGGAAGGTGCCGAATGTCAGCGCATCGGATGCACCGTGGAAGCCAAAGGCGCTGTCGCGTGAGCGGAACACCGTATACGGTGTATAGCCGGCCGGATCGGCGAGATTGGTAGACCAGCAGCCGTAGAGCTTGGATTCGCCTGCTTCCGTCGCGGGCGTATAGACGGAAAGGTCGATTGACTTGAAATCCTTGGTATCATAGCAGCTCGCGGACTGAAATACCTTCGGCAGATCGGCGACGAGCTTGTTGTATTCCGCGGCGAGTGTCGGGTCGGTTGTATCGTAGGTGTCGCCTTCCGGGAGCACGATCACGGCGTAGAAATCACGCAGAGAGCCGATCAGTGCGCCGTAATGCCGTGTCGGATCGACAAGCTGCTCTGCATCGACAAAGTCGATCGTAAACAGCTCGCCGGTATACTCTGTTTTATCGAAGCATGCGCGGCAGTAAACGGTGGTGCCGCGGACGTAGAACCGCTCATCCCAGTCGCGCGGGAAGGTGATGAGGCAGGTACCGCTCAGATAGCTCCATTCGAGGCCGTTCTCAACAACGGTGATAATCGAGCCGTCGTCAGTGACCGTGAGAACGGTTCCGTTTTCCAGCACGATGCGGGCATCCTGTCCGTCGCGGACGCGAAGCTCCGGATACTGTTCCGTTTCCTCCGGGATAATGATATCGCTGCTTTCATCCGGCTTGCTGATTTTGTCGCCGCAGCCGGTGCAGCAGAGTGCAGCCAGCAGAAGTGCAGGGATTACTGTTCTGCGTTTCATTTTCATTGCATCCTTTCTTTTTGTATGGAATTGAGCCGGCGCCGCATGTGCAGAAACGGGCAGCGTCGGCGTTCAGTACGGCTTGCCTGAATGCACCTGACAGGATTTGAACCTGCACGCCTTGCGGCATTGGAACCTAAATCCAACGTGTCTGCCAATTTCACCACAGGTGCAGACTACAGATATTATACCACGCGCCCCCGCACTTTGTCAAGCACGGATGCATTACAATTCAGCGGTGAACAGGTTACAAAAATCATCCAAAATGGAGAACCGCCGGAAACAAAGCCGGGGAACACGGTACAGCAGACCTGTGTTCCCCGGCTTCAGCTTTCGGGTTTCAATCGGAGAGATAATTGCGGACAAGCACCTGCATCAGTTCATCACGGTCGATGTGGCGGATCAGGCTGCGGGCATTTTTATGTACGGTAATATAGGTCGGATCCTCGGAAAGGATATACCCGACGATCTGATTGATCGGATTGTAGCCCTTCTCATTCAGCGCATCATACACCGTGCGCAGTGTTTGCAGCATTTCCTTCTCGCGCTCCTCCGAAATTGAGAACGTGATTGTTTTGTCAGACATAGCGAGGCTCCTTTCATCATAGAATGAGATACAGTTTCATGATTCCGGCTTCTTTATAACATCACATATTATATTATAACCCAAATGCGCATCAACTGCAAGCGATTTCGCAGAAAATTGGCATTATGTCTATTTCGGAGGCTTGCGTTTTGTTGTCTTTGCACAAATCAGGCTTCCCCGCCGGAAGCCCGAAGGGAAAGCCTGATCGCATTGCGGCGCGGTGCTCAGCGGCAGCCGTCACGCTTCTCGAAGGAATTGCAGTCTACGCATTCGGGAACCGAGGGATCGGCTTCATGTGTTCCGATGCTGACCTGTGACAGCGTGCAGTAATTCTCGGAGCACAGGTTGTGTCTGCACTGATCGACCGTGCAGTGGATATTCGGGTTCTTTTGCTCATTCATGATGATAAGCTCCTTTCAGAATCAGAGATCGGGCGTTTCCGCCTCACAGTTCAGAATGCCCCGAAAAACCGAAAATATCCCTCCGGTGCATCATATTGCAAAAAAATCACAGATGCGCGGAAAAGCAGCAAAATCCACAGGATTCCGACACTGTACGGAAATACGAGAAAATCAGAGAATTCCGGAGCATTTGCCCGGAATTGCTCTGAAAACCGGGCTACCTGCTCCCTGCGGCAGAAATTGTATTTTTTTGCAGCTTGATTTTTTTGTGCCGATATGGTAGAATAGACTCAGAAAGCGCCGCCGGATCTGGCGGCAGATGAAAGGAGGACTGCGTATGTTTTATCTGATGCTGTGGGGAACAGTATTTGTTTTCGCTGTACTGGCAGAATTTGCAACCTTGCAGCTCATCAGCATCTGGTTTGCGGTCGGAGCGGCCGGAGCCTTTACGGCGGCATTTTTTGATGTCGGATTTACCGGACAGCTCGGCATCTTTGTTGCGGTTTCCGTGATTCTCGTTCTTGCAACTCGGCCGCTGCTGAAGAAGCTGAAGGTCAAACGCACACCCGCGCTGAACGCGGACAGGGAAATCGGCGACACTGCTGTCATCATCGAGGAGGTCAACCCCGCCCTCGGTACAGGCAGAGCACGCAGCAACGGAATCGACTGGATCGCAGTCTCCGAGAACGGAGCGGTGATCCCGAAGGAGACCATTGTGATGATTACAGCCGTTGAGGGCGCAAAGCTCATTGTGCGCGAGCTGCGCGCTGTGCAGCCCGCACGCTGACCGCACCGGCACGAACCCGAAAACCTGAATTGAAACGGAGGAAATCATTATGACACTCGCATCACTTGCATCATTCGCATTTTTCGACATCAGCTCCGCCGCTCTGATCGGCGCACTGATCTTCGTCATCGTTCTGCTGCTCATCATCATTGCCAATATCCGCATTGTCCCGCAGGCAAGCGTATATGTGGTTGAGCGGCTCGGTACGTTCTATCAGGAGTGGCACACCGGCCCGCATTTCCTGATGCCGTTCTTTGACCGCGTCGTCAAGGTCGTGACAATCAAGGAGCAGGTTGTGGATTTCAAGCCGCAGCCGGTTATCACAAAGGATAATGTCACCATGCAGATTGACACCGTCGTGTTCTTTCAGGTGACAGACGCAAAGCAGTATACCTACGGTGTCGAGCGCCCGATGGCGGCAATCGAGAACCTTTCCGCAACAACGCTCCGTAACATCATCGGTGAAATGGAGCTGGACGCGACCCTGACCTCCCGTGACGTCATCAATACAAAGATTACTGCCATTCTCGACCAGGCAACCGACCGCTGGGGCATCAAGGTCAACCGCGTGGAGCTGAAGAATATCCTTCCGCCGCGTGAAATTCAGGATGCCATGGAAAAGCAGATGAAGGCAGAGCGTGAGCGCCGTGAGAAGATCCTTCAGGCAGAAGGTGAAAAGAAATCTGCAATTCTGGTTGCAGAGGGCGAAAAGGAATCCAAGATTCTCCGCGCACAGGCCGAAAAGGAAGCACAGATTCTCGCGGCACAGGCACAGCAGCAAGCCATGCTGCTCCGTGCAGAGGCCGTGCGTCAGCAGAAAATGCTGGAGGCACAGGGCGATGCGGAGGCAATTCAGCTCACGCAGCAGGCCGTTGCGGACAGCATCCGCAAGCTGAACGATGCCGCACCGACCAGTCAGGTCATTCAGCTCAAGTCGCTGGAGGCCTTCTCCAAGGCCGCAGACGGCAAGGCAACCAAGATCATTATTCCGAGCGAGATTCAGGGCCTTGCCGGCCTGACCAGTGCGCTGAAGTCGATCGCGACCGACAACACGCAGGCACAGTAACGATTTTATCCACCTCCATATATACCAGGAGGCTCCGGTACATTCTATACCGGAGCCTCAGTCTGTCGAAAAAGTGTCTCCGACAGATTTATAATGGGGACTCCGTCCCCAAACCCCTGCTTAAGGGCTAGTAGCCCTTAAGAATCCCATATTATAAAAAGCATGTACTTCCTTTCATTTTGATGAATATGGGATTCCAAAGGGACAGTGTCCCTTTGGTGGGTTTGGGCGAAGCCCATTATCAATCATCGCGCAGCGATACCTTTCTCTCCACCCCTCTTTTTGCGCTTTTGAATGATCGGGGAATCCCGCGTTCTGCGGAGCGCGGCCAAAACTTTTTATTTGACATCGCCGGTTATGTGCTGAAAATCCCCGATTGGCCACTCCCAATAAAAAAAGGGCTTGACAAGCCCCGCAAAATATGGTATAATTAGAAATTACAGAAACGAATCCGCATACCACACCCATTATAATCCACTATAATCATAGCATATTTTTCACCGTTTGTCAAGCCGTTATTCTGCCGAAAACCTGAAAGGAGCGATGCATCTTGCCGATGGATTTTTCCCTGCTGGCTGCCGATCCGTTCGGTGCGCTGTCCACCGCCGAACGGAAAAACCTGATCCTCGCAACAAACCGGGATGCGTGGACAAGCTACGGGCTTCAGCTCACGCCGGAGGAATCCGAAATGATCCTGCAAACGGAAAAACGTGCGCTGGATGCCGAGAATCTCGTGCAGCTCGGCTCGGATATCACACCGCGGATCATTCACCTGTTTTTGCCCTCCGGGTATCTGGGTCAGCATTACGCACTGCGCGTCGCCGAGCTGACCGCAGCGTTTTACCGCATCAAGGGCAGCCTTCAGGCGCTTTATGACGAAGCGGATGACCCCGAATGCTTCCTCTCGGACAATGCCCTGCTGGATTACATGTACCGCTTTTTCGTCAGCCCGAACTGCGCAGGAGATATCGACGAAACAGTCACGCTGACAGAACGCATTATCGTCGGCGGCATGCGGCGGCTGCTTGAGGCGCGTGCCGCAAAGCGAAAGGCAGCAGCCGCTGCGTTTCAGGGCGATCCCGTCACCCGCGCACTCTATGCCGACCTGCGGCAGCTTGAAACGGATGAACCCGGCTATGATACGGACTATGAACGCGAGCTGTATGACTACAAATACCGCGAGGCCATGCATACGGATGTATTCGGGAATTACGCAGAGGATTATGATGTGGAGACCGCCGCATATACCCGCGGCACCTATGCCGAGGAGCTGGAGGAGGCACTAAGACGCAATCCGGCTCTGCTGCTGCCAAGCGCCGATATGGAGGCGGAATGGGAGCAGCGTGCGGAGGAATGGGAGGAGCTCGATGCTGCCGCCCTTGCAGAACAGAAACGTCGGAACGGAAAGGAGCTGTGAGCAATGGCTGATGCACAGATCATCATTCACAATGCTGCGCAGGAGCAGGAGCCCCTGCCGCGCCGCGACTATACTGCGGCCCTGCTGCGGCGTGCCGCACTGACCGGCTCACTCTCCGCAGAACGGCTGCAAGCACTGCGCTCAGAGCTGCAAAATGCCGCCGCAGAGCGCGCCGCTGCCTACACACGCGGCCGCAGCACAACCGTCACGCGCACACAGGCTGAAGCATTCTATCAGTCAGTGTTCTGCCAGCTCGATGCCGTACTGCTGGAAATGCCGGATGACGCGCAGGCGGAGGAAGCGCTGCGCTCACAGCCGCTTTCGGCGCTGCTTGAGGCCGGCCGGCTCCGCACATTGCAGCTCTATGATGCTGCAAAATCGGATTTCCGTACTGCCTATCGCCTGACTGAGCCGTATGCAACTGCTTTTTTCAAAGAATTGCTCACGGGCTTTGAACTGTTCTGCACAAAATATGACGCGCGCTTTCGTGCATTTGATACAAAGGTCGAATATGTCTATCCGCTGCTCGGCGGGGTGCAGCATCCCGAAAGCGGCGTGATCGGTACAGCAGGCTATTACCGTGCGCTGCGGCTGGAGGGCGAATTCCTCAGCAGCCTGAATACCGCGGATATGCGGGAAATGCTGATGCGATATGCGGAAAAATTCCGGACAGAGCCGCAGATGATCGCCGAAAACCTCGCCGATCTGGCGCTCCGGCATTTGCTGGTGAATGCACTGGCCGGCGCACAGGGAATCTGCGTGACCGCCTCCGCTGCGGACGCTGTGCAGGCACAGTGCAGCGGCATGTCTCCGGAAACGATCGCAGAGACCGTTCGCGGCGTACTGCCGGATGCCGGTACCGAGCTGAACTCCTATCTCAGCGCACAGCTCCCCGCAATGGCGGAAACACTGCATGCCCGCCTCCGCGCCGGTACGCTCTCCGGCTGGCTTGCCGTTCAGGCAGACGCATGATGTCGGCGGGTCTGCACAATGAGTGTGAAAATGGCCGCAAGGTCGCTGCAAATATCGGCTTGATCCTTGCGTCGGTGTACGCCGCGTTTATCATGCTCGTCTATTTTTCACAGCTAACTACGGTAAATAACGAACATCTGAACGAACAGGCGGCAAAGCTGTTAGAATTCAATAGGTTCGGGCTTATCTTCAACTATGACCTGCTCGGCTACGGTGTAATGGCACTTTCTACCTTCTTCACAGGGCTTTCGATGAAACCGGATAATAAGTCGGATAAGCGGCTCAAAGCACTGCTGATGATACACGGAGTTTTCTACTTCAGCTGCACGTTTATGCCGATGACGGGAATGTTCGCAAAGATGCCCTCCGGCGGCGACGGAATCGGTGGAAGGATTGCTCTTGTTGTGTGGTGTGTATATTTTCTGCCCATTGGGATACTCTCATTTCTTCATTTCAAAAAAAGCAGTAAGTAGAAAGCTGCCTGCTGCTTTTCAGAAGCGTATTTTTCTGATGGTTTCTATAAATATGCCACAGGCTGCTTGCTACTTGCTCCTTTCTACTTCCTGCTTATTCGATCAGCCGCTCCCCCCGCGCATACCCGATTCCGGGCAGCCAAAATTTCACACAGATATCATTGCATTTTGCAGTATTCTGTGATATAATAGTGTAAATATACAGAAAAAACGGATCAGATTCAAACACATATTCCCGAAGCGTCTGACACGCTGCCGGACCGTTCAGCGGACGGCATGGACTGCGGAAACGGAGGGAAAACATGAGATGCAAGGAATGTGATGCAGAAATCGAGGGCTTCTATAATTTCTGCAAGCACTGCGGCGCACCGCTCTGCGATGACGATTTCGAGGAATCGGAATCCTATTCGTCCGGACGGCGGCGGCGCGGAAGTGCCGCGGGAATGCTCTCGGCAGTGTTCCTGCTCTTTCTGGTGGTGATCGGCACCGCTGTGTTTCTGGTGTACCGCATGTCCGTTAAGGCTGCGGAAGATGCAGAGAATGGCTCCTCTGCGGCGGGATCCGAAACACTCCCGACCGTCACCGAAACAACGACAACAACGGAACTGACTACGACTACCGAGGAAACAACTACCACGACCGAAACGACAACAACCGCTGCGACGGAGCCCGTGTCCGGTACCGTCGCACTGCCGGAGGATGTGCTGCGGCGCATCGTCGAGGGCGAGGGCGATCCCATCGCGCTCTGGAAATATGCGGACTATGACGGCGACGGGCTATACGAAGCCTTCGCGCTGACTACCGTCGGGGAAACCTTCTTTTCCCATACGATCGAGTGCGTTTATTTCATTGATGCCTACGGAAAGCTGACAAGCATCTATGACCCGACTGCGCAGTCCTATGATGAAAGCGCGGACGGCTGCTTCCGTGTCTGCGGAAACCGGGGTTTTTTCTGGTTCACCCACTCCAGCCTCACCTTCAGCAGCCATACACGGGTCTACAGCGTTTCCGGCGGAAAGCCTTATCTGCTGGAAATCAGCGATGATCTGAACGGCTTTTATCAGGATGCCAACGGCAGATTCTATACGACGGACACCGATTTCAGCTTTTCCGGCGGCTTCAGTGCTGCAAAATATGAGCTGATCTATGAACCTGAACGCGGCGATTTCCGCATGGGCGGAAAAATCGCTGACACGGATGCACCTGCCCCGGTACAGGAATCTTCGGACGACCCGTGGGATTTTCCGGAGAATGACCCGCAGGATGACCCGTGGAACGACCCCGTTTTTGGCGCTCCCGGTCTGCCTGCGCCCGGCGTTTTCTAATCTGTAATAAGAGCTCCGCCCTCAAACGCCCGCTGTGGATGATATCCGATGCGGTGGTTTGAGGGCGGAGCCCCGTTTTTTCTTCACATTGCTGCTTCCCGCAGACGGCGCTGCCGCTTGCCGCTCAGCAGCGTTTCGCGCTGCTTCATCATGAGCTGCGTGCCGTCATCGCTGATGCAGAGGCGCCCGTGCCGCGTCAGCTCCAGAATCGCCAGAAACAGCGCAACACGGTCCGTGCGGCGCGTGAGGCCGTCAAACAGTGCGTTCATGCTGATTGTTTCCGCCGTGAAAAACTGCCGCAGCAGAAACACGACCTTGGAATTTACGCTTGTCACCTGATGATGCGCCTGCACCATTGCCTGAATTTTCTCAGTGAGCCGGCCCTCCGCCATGCCTTTGGGCAGCTTTTTCAACCCCATGCTCTGATATACCTGCACCAGTGTTTCCGGCGGGTGCTCTCTGCGGTATGTCAGATCGACCGGCAGCTCGATGCCCTTCCGCACAAACAGCAAATCGCCGCACCAGCGCGACCGGAGCGTTTCTGCCGCCAGCTTGCAGAGCGAATACTCGATCAGTGCGCCCTCCAGTTCCTTTTTGACGGCCTCCGCTTCCTCCGGCTGCGGCAGCAGCGCTGCTGTCTTCATCCAGATCAGCTTGGCCGCCATGGTCAGAAATTCGCCGGCAAGCTCATAATCCTGCTCTGCACATTGCTGCATATACAACAGATACTGCTCCAGCAGCACCGTGATCTCAATATCGTGAATATTGAGCTGGTGCTTGGCAATCAGATGCAGCAGAAGATCCATCGGCCCTTCAAATACCGGTAAATGAAACGATAATTCCGGCATGATGTCAACCCGCTATCTTCGGAACCCAGTCCGTCATGAAGATGAACAGCCGCCATATCTGATCGCTCATCCAGCTCAGCGGCGTCTGCAGAATACCGGAGAACACCACGATCATAAATACGATCATCACAATCTGCTGATTGTCGATGAACCAGCGGTCGAACTTCGCAGGGGTGAAATAGCTCACGATCTTCGAGCCGTCCAGCGGCGGGATCGGGATGAGATTGAACAGTGCAAGGCCGATATTGACCGTGATGAAGAATTGCAGGAAATAAAACAGCAGCACCGCCGGATTCATGGCTTCGTCGTTCATCCTGTACTGTGCCCAACCGCTCACAAAGAAATTGCTCATAAAGTAGAAGCGATAGACGATCATGCCGATAAATGCGGCAAGCAGGTTGCTGACCGGACCCGCCAGCGCGGTGATCGCGACGCCGAACCGGACACTGTGCTTGCGGTCGAAGCGGCGGGGATTGATCGGGACCGGCTTTGCCCAGCCGTAGCCCGTGAACAGCAGCATCAGCGCACCGAACGGGTCGATATGCGCGATCGGGTTGAGGGTCATGCGCCCCTGAATGCTCGCGGTATCGTCGCCGAGCTTGTAGGCCGTCCACGCATGCGCCATTTCATGCAGCGGGAGGATCAGGAAAATGATAACTAGATGAGCCAGCAGCTCGATCAGCGTTTTCTGGTCGAGATTGCCGTGCAGCAAATCAAATAACATACGATTTCTCCTTTTCAGTATGGGCGCTGCGGGCAAAAGCCCGCAGCAGGTGAACAGCATTATTATACCATATAAATCAGAAAAGTGCAATGGGCGCAGTAAAATATAATCAACCGTTTGGCATCATTGGAGCAAAACCGGAGCCGGGCACTGCCCGGTTATACCATATAAATCAGAAAAGTGTAATGGGAGCAGTAAAATATAATCAACCGTTTTGCATCATGGGAGCAAAACCGGAGGCTCCGGCACTTCCCGTACCGAAGCCTCAGCTTTCTGTTCAGTAATATTTTACATCGTCCGCGAGAAGCTCCTCATAGTCATCGGGACGCTCCAGCACCTTGCCGATGCCCTCTGCCACGCAGTCCAGCGGAAATTCCGCAACATAAACCGGCATACCGGTCTCACGGTTGACGAGCTTATCCATGCCTCTCAGCAGTGCGCTGCCGCCGGTGAGCGTAATGCCCTGCTCAATCACATCGGCGGAAAGCTCCGGCGGCGTGTGGGCAAGCGTTTCGCGGATCGCATCCACAATCTCACTCAGCGGCTCGGCGAGCGCCTCCCGCACCTCATCCGACGTGACTGTTATGTTTTCCGGCAGACCGTTCAGCAGATTCCGGCCGCTGACCTCCATTTCACTGACGTTCGGCTCCGGAAAGGCCGAGCCGATGCCGAGCTTGACTGCCTCTGCCGTTCGTTCGCCGATCAGAAGGCTGTATTTCTTCCGGATATAATTCACGATCGCCGTATCAAAGGCATTTCCGGCCGTGCGAACCGTGCGCGAGGAGACAATGCCGCCCATGGACAGCACAGCAATCTCACTGATGCCGCCGCCGATATCAATAATCATATTGCCGGTCGGCTCCATGACATTCAGGCCGGCGCCGAGTGCGGCTGCAAGCGGCCCCTGCACAAGCTGCACCGGTCTGGCACCGGCTTTTTCCGCTGCCTCCTTGACGGCACGGCGCTCAACCGCCGTGACACCGGAGGGAATGGAAATGATAACGCGCGCTTTGGTAAAAAGCGTTCCCCTGAGCGATTTTTTGATGAGCTCCTGAAGCATCGTCGCGGCAATGTCAAAATCCGCGATCACGCCGTCGCGCAGCGGGTGTACGGCAATCACGGAGCCCGGCGTTCTGCCGATGATCTCCTTCGCGTCCTTTCCCACAGAGCTCGCCTGATCGGTACGGGTATTGACGGCCACGACCGAAGGCTCCCGCATGATGATGCCGCGGCTGCGCGCATAGATAAGGGTATTTTCCGTACCCAGATCAATTCCGATATATCTGGTAAACATAGCTTTGTCTGCTCCTTCTTTTGTGTTTCCCTGTTCGCCTGTTCACTGCCGGTCTGTATTTGTTGCAGTGTTCCGGTGCATTCCGCACAGATGCAGAAGCGCCTATTCATCCGACTACTATTTTACCACAAAACCCGCCTGCGGACAATGCTTTTTCCGCAGCATGCAGATTTTCAGCGTTTTCACCAAAAATCGACACGATACCCGCAGCGGGGTCATTCAAATCTGATTTCTGAGATACAGGTATCCTCGCAGGCCGTTCCTGCTGTGATCTCATACAGCGAAAGCTCGATGCTGCTTGTCTTTTTGCCGCTGCACAGAAAGACCGGATAGCACTCTGAGCTGAAATCGTCTGACACCCAGACCGTATAGACCGAGCCGTCGTCGAATCGGGCACGCAGGCGCGTCGGCTTTGCATTGCGCAGGAATTTCCGCTCGTCGGTGCGGAGGCCGCCGTAAACCGTAATCGAGCTGATGACCTGCGGCTCTGCGGCATGGAGCGTAATCGTTTCGCCGTAGCCGAGACCGTCAACGCCCTCTGACCAGCAGGTATTCAGCTTGCCGTCCAGCACATTGGCCGCCTCATAGGTGTGCGTGCCGTCTGCGCCGACATACGGCGCAAGCACGGAGCTGGCGGTCGCGGCGGTGAAATGCGCCTTCGGGTAGCCGTCCGCGCGCTCTACCGTAATGAGGCCGAGCTGCGGGTTATCCTTTTCCATGATATCCGAGCCGTAGCGGCCGCTGCTCATGACCAGCTTTTCCTTCTGCATATAGTCGCCGGTCAGCTCAAAATGGAGCGTGATCTCGGCCTTGCATGCCGATACTGTATAGCTGTATGCGGAGGAGGCCGGCGCACCGCAGAAATACTCGCCGTAATTGCCGAAGGAGAAGTCTTTTCCCCTGAGTGCAGCGGCATAGTCGCTGTAATATTTGCCGGCCTCATAGCCGTCGATCGCAATGCCGCCGGCATAGGTGTTGATCTTGTCGATCAGAATGCCGCTCTCTGTCAGCATTCTGCGGATCTCCTGCTCTTTTCCGCCGAAGCTGTCGGAATACGCGACATCCTCATAGGCCGTATCACAGACATAAAACCGCGTGTTCGGATACACGCTGTCGTTCGTGAAATAGAAATACCCGGAGGCCTCATCCTGAAAAAGCTGATAGCGTCCGCCCATTTTGCCGATGATCTCCTTGGCGGAGCAATGCACGAGCTCAGGGAGTGTTTCCTGATGCACGGGCGCAGGGGCGGGAACGGTTGTCACCGTGCCGATGCCGGTCACGGTGCCTGCTTCCGGCAGGGCTGAGGTGCTGCTCTGCGGCAGCGTTTCCTCCTGCACCGGCACAGATGTCTGCTGCGTCAGCACAGAAGCCGCAGTGGTCTGGGCAGTGCTGCTGCCGGGGCCGTGCAGTCCGCTGGTAAAGCTGTCGCTTCCGGTTCCGCAGGCTGTCAGAACGGATAGCGGGAGCAGCAATGCTGCCCCCGCAGAAAAAAGTCGGAGCATTCGGGTCGGGCTTCCCATTTGTGCTTCAGTCCTTTCGCAGATAGCGGGAGGTTTTCTTCCTCTTTTTTTGCTCATACATAATCTGGTCGGCCTGTGCAATCAGCGCAAAAAGCTTCATATCCGGCTCAACCTTCGTGACGAATGAACCGATGCTTGCGGAAAGCGTATAGGGCTTTCCGATCACACGGTTGACATCCGCGAGATGCAGCTTGAATTCCGATTCAAGGATTATCCCTGCATTCGCACTGACGCCGGTCGCAACCGCGATGAACTCATCGCCGCCGAATCTGGCACAGACAGTATTTTTGCCGCAAACATCACCGATGACGGAGGCGAGCCGCTGCAGTGCAAAGTCGCCCTCATCGTGTCCGTAGTTGTCATTGATATACTTCAGGCCGTCCATGTCGATGAACGCGATCATCAGCGTATCGTGTGTTTCGATACAGTGGCGGAACATCTGGTCGGCAAGGCGGATGAAGCCGTTGCGGTTATAAATGCCGCAGAGCGGGTCGATGACATACAGCCGGTCAAGCTCGCGGACGGCATTATTCAGGTGCAGCAGCTTTCTGACATTCTCCATGGAGTTTGCGATATTCAGCATCAGGGAATGGCAGTGTGCGCTCCGCAGCGGGAAATCGCTGTTTGTAATGATATAGTATCCCAAACATCGCTCACGGAAATGGAGCGGAAGGAAAAAGCTGACATTGCCGCCGGTCTCATGCGGAACAGGGAACATTGCCTCGCTCTTGAAGCGGTTGATGCAGCCGATCTCGCCGTGATCCCAGATCAGCGGTGCAGACATATCCTCCGTATAGCCGATGATGCAGTACTGATTGTCGTCCTCGGAGCCGTGCTCATGGAAGGCCTGCTGCCAGTTGTCGCAGAGGCAGATCGCGCACTGCTCACATTCCAGCTCGCTCATAAAGCTGCCGATCGCCTGCATAAGCTCATTCTCGGTCTCGGCCTCTGCCAGCACTGAGGTCATCCGGTTGAGCAGCGAAACGCCTGCGCGGCTGCTGTTGAGCAGCTCATAGGTCTGCTTTTTGTAGGCGCGGATATCGGTCTCGTCCGCGCTGCTGCATCCGCAGCTTTCGCGGAACACCGGGAATGCCTCCATTGCATGATCCCTGCTGCATATCTCGCCGTTCAGCACGCGGAATACGGTATCGCAGGCGGTATAGCCCGCATCGTAAAGCGGTCTGCTGACGGTTGTGAGTGCGGGATAATGATACTGTGCATAATAGGTATTGTCAAAGCCGGTCACAAGGATATCTTCCGGCACGCGGAGGCCGTTCTGTTCGAGCGTGCGTATGGCCTCCAGCGCCATGGCATCGTTTGCGGAGATGATCGCATCGGGAAGCGGCCGGCCGTACGAGAGCAGAGCTACCGCAGCCTTTGCGCCGTCGGCCGGGCGGAAGGTTCCCTCAAAAATGAGATCCTGCTCTACGGGAAGCTGATGCTCGGACATCACGCGGAGGAAGGCCTGCTTTCTGCTTTCCGCCTCCGGATTTCCGGCCGTACCGGAAATGAAGCAGAGCCTTCTGGCGCCGTGTTTGACAATCACATGCTCCACAATCTGCTGCATCGCGATATTGTTATTGATGCGGATATTGTAGAATTCCGGAACAGCGTCGCTGTCGAGCACGGCGGCGGGAATGCCGGATTTCAGAACATTGCTGACAATCTCCTCACGCTGGTCGCGGTCGCTGATCGTGTTGGTAAGCAGAATTGCGCCGTCAAAGCGCTTCAGGTTGATGAGGCGGTAGATGTTGTATTCGCCGACATCATACTGAGAATTGCCCACCACGCCGCCGAATGCGGCAAAGCAGGCGATATTGATGTTCTTTTCCCTGGCACAGGCGATTACCCCCTCCAGTACGCTGTGCTGATATTCTTCGTCGATCCCCGCTACAATAACTGCGATCTGCGCGGGTGCAGTGTCATGCATAAAACCACCATCCTGTATCAGATATGGAAATAGAAATACGGGTTGTCATTGAATTTCACTGTAATTATAACATGAATCCGAACAAAAATCAAGCACAAAACACAAATTGTTTTGATTTTTCCGGCGCAAAAGACTGTTTTTTCTCACACTGCATTTTCTCCGCTGCGCTGTCCGGATTTTTTTCGTTTTTTCAGATTCTTTCAGATTATTTTAATGTTCGGGTGATATGATACAGACAGTGAAGCGAGCACGCTTCCGATTTGATTTCAACCCCCATTTTCCCAATTTCTATTTCCCTAATTTCATACTGATTTTCAGTTTTCCTGTGCGGGCTGCCTGAAGGCGGCCTCTATTTTTTTGCGCGGCGGTTTTTGTGCGGTCTGAGGCCGCATCTGTTTGCCGCAGAAGCACTATTCCTGCATGGACGTTTTTGAAAACGGGAAAAAATGCCATGCGCGCCTTCTGCATAATGCCGCGCCGTCCGGATAAGCTATATCATGCCTGTATCAGCGATGCAGGCGGAAAGGATTGGCACAATATGGGATTTTTGCAAAGAAAATGCGCAAAGCCGGCAGCGGCACTCCTGACGGCTGTGATCTGCTGCATCTCGCTGACAGCCTGCGGAGACGATTCTCAGACCGCTGAGCGGCAGGCAGAGCAGCACAACTCTCAGGCAGCGGAAAGCCGCACGGATACAAGCGTCACCGATACAACGCGCCGTTCAGTCACGGAGACAACAAAGCAGGACATCATGGACCGTGCTGAAAGTGCCGTCGATGATATGCGCGAGGATATCACCAGTCTGGTTCGGGAGGGCACCCGCGAGGTGCATCCGTTCGACTGAACCGCAGCGGGCGGAGCTGAATGGCTCCGCCCGCTCAGTCTGTCGAGAAACCTGCAGAGAACCAAAATAAAAGTTTTTGGCACGTCAGCTTTGCTGGCGTTTGCTTTCTTTCAAAAAGCCCTCGTCGCCGTCCGCAGACGGCGAAACACCCTTACCGTTCAGCAGCGCGAAAGGAGGGGGCTTGGGAGAGGAAAGCAAGAGTTTTCCCTTCCCAAAGTCTGTCGATATATGCATCGCAGATACCGCATAAAAAGGAAATGCTGCTGCCGTGCGGCGCGGGCTCCGCGCCAGCTTGACAAATATGCCAAAGTGTGGTATAATTTGATATCGGTTATCATTTTCATTTTTGCTTTCAGGAGGGCTTTCTATGCAGAACAGCCGAAAATCAGAGTATCAGACAAAGCAAAAGGCGCAGGTGCTTGCCTATCTGGAGGCGCATGCAGAGCGGCATGTGACTGCTGCGGAGCTGCTGCATGCACTGACCGCGCAGGGAACACCGGTCGGTGCGGCAACAGTTTACCGGCAGCTTGAGCGCCTTGAAGCGCAGGGGCTCGTCCGGCGCTATACGCTCGACGACCGCGGGAGCGCCTGCTGGCAGTACGGCGGTGCCGAGGCAAAGGCCGGTACCTGTCATTCGCATTTTCATCTGAAATGCACCTGCTGCGGCACATTGATTCATCTGGACTGCGGGCATCTTGCGGGCATCACCGAGCATGTGAAGCAGGATCACGGCTTCACGATCGACCCGGCACGCACGACCTTTTACGGTCTCTGCAATGCCTGCGCGGAAACAAGAAAGGATGCAGAATGATTCTGACAAGCGATGCAATCGAAAAGGGTGAGCTGACCGTTTCGCCGGAGCAGGCCTCCGCAGCAGCAGCGGAGGTTCAGCAGTATAACGAGCTGGCTGAGAAAAACCGCCTCGTATATAAACGCCGTGTCCGTGATATCAACGATTATTACGGCTTTGCAAATCTCATCCTGACGGCGGTGATGGCAACAGGCGGAAGAAGGCACCGGTATCCGATGCCGATTCTGTCATTTACGTCGGTCTCATATCTGCTGATTCTGGTGCATGTCACGGCTGTTATCATGCTTGCAATTATAAAAAAAGACCTGTTCAGGAGCGCATGTATCTCATGCGTGCTGGCGGCCGCTTCGTGGGTGTATTTCCCGCTGATCGCTGCGAACTGGTGTGCGGTACTCATCCGGGACAGTGCGGAAAAATCTCTGCAAACGCAGCCCGGCTATCCGCATTTTCATGAAGTCCGGCTGCATGTTGAAAAACAGTACACGCCGCCGGCCAGAACCGTAACGGATGTACAGGGGAAAGGAATGGAAGAAATCATATGAAACATATATTCAAAAAACTGTTCACACTCGGCGCGGCGCTGCTGCTCGGCACCGGCATGGCCGGAATGCTCGGCGGCTGCGGAAAAGCCGATGACGGAAAGCTGAAAATCGTGACGACCGTTTATGCAACCTATGACCTCGCACTGCAAATGTCGGAAAAGGCCGGTATTTCCTGCGGCATCACGCTGCTGCTCTCTCCGGGCGGCGAGAGCCATGCCTATGAGCCGTCACCGGCGGATGTGTCCGCAATCCAGAGCTGCGATCTGTTCATCTACATCGGCGGCACCTCGGAGCAGTGGGCGGACAAGCTGATCGAAAGCTCGCGCAGCGGCAAGCGGAATCTCCGCATGTTCGACTGCGTGTCCCTGCTGAACGAGGAGGAGGTCGAGGGCATGGAGCCGGAGCATGAAGAAGACCATGCACACGGCGAAGCAGAGATCGACGAGCATATCTGGACGGCACCGCTCAATGCTGACAAAATGCTGGCCGCGATCAATATGCAGTTCAAGGAGCTGCGGCCGGAGGATGCGGATAAATGCGACAAGGCCTGTGCGGAGATTCATGACGAGCTGCTTGCGCTGGACGCTGAGGCGCGTGAGATCAGCGAAACCTGCGAAAAGCATACGCTGGTGTTCGCCGACCGTTTCCCGTTCCGGTATCTCACCGATGCCTACGGCTGGGATTATTATGCAGCGTTTCCGGGATGCAGCAGCGATACCGATGCTTCTGCCGCAACGCTGTCATTCCTGATTCAAAAGGTGCAGGACGAGCACATTCAGACGGTTTTTTATCTGGAAAATTCCTCGCAGAAGATCTCCGATGCCGTCTGCAAGGCGACCGGTGCCAAGGCGGTCATGCTGCAATCCTGCAACAATGTGTCAAAAGAGGATTTCCACAGCAGAAAGCATTATCAGGAGATTATGAAGGAAAATCTCGCCGCAATCAGGGAGGCGCTGAGCTGAAATGGCATATATTACCTGCAAGGATATTACCCTGCGCTATGAGTCGCTGACCGTGCAGGAGCATCTGAGCTTTACGGTCGAGAAGGGCGATTATCTCTGTATCGTCGGCGAAAACGGCTCGGGCAAAAGCACACTGATGAAATGTCTGCTCGGCCTGAAATCGGTCGATGCCGGGAGCATGACCTTCGGCGACGGTCTGAAGCGCAATGAGATTGGCTATCTGCCGCAGCAGAGCATGATCCAGCGGAGCTTTCCCGCGTCGGTGCGGGAGGTTGTGCTGTCGGGCTGCCTGAACCGCAGACTCATTCATCCGTTCTATACCAAGGCGGACAAGGCGCGTGCCGCCGAGCAGATGGAGTGCCTGAATATCACATCGCTTGCCGACCGCTGCTATCGGGAGCTTTCGGGCGGCCAGCAGCAGCGGGTGCTGCTTGCAAGGGCGCTCTGTGCAACGCAGAAGCTCCTGCTGCTTGATGAGCCGCTGACCGGCCTTGACCCGCTGGTCGCGACAGAGCTGTACGGCATCCTGCGGCATATCCACGAGGAGCACGGCATTACCGTCATCATGGTGACGCATGATGTGGAATGTGCGGTGCGCCATGCGAGAACAATCCTGCATATCGGCAAAAACGAGAGCTTTTTCGGGAGCTGCGCCGAATACGAAAAAAGCGCTGTCGGACGGCGCTTTCTCGGCGAAACGATCGCACAGGAGCACTGCTCCGGCTGTGCGCCCGGCCATGCGGAAAAGAAACAGGAGGCAGAGGCATGAACAATCTATCTGCGATTCTCACGCCGGAATTTGTCTCGGCAATTCTGCTGCCCGCGCTGATTGCCGGCATTGCGGTGAGCCTCTGCTCCAGTCTGCTCGGCGTCAGTCTGGTGCTGAAGCGCTGCTCGATGATCGGCGACGGCCTGTCGCATGTCGGCTACGGCACGCTCTGCATTGCTGTCGCAATGGGCTGGGCTCCGATGCAGGTCACGATTCCGGTCGTCATTGCAGCGGCATATATTCTGCTGCGGCTCTCCGAGAGCAGCCGGCTCGGCGGAGATACCGCGATCGCACTGTTCTCGACATCGGCGCTTGCACTCGGCATTTTCGCCTCATCCAAGGCGAATCTCATGACCGATGTCAGCCACTACATGTTCGGCAGCATTCTCGCGATGACCAAGGGCGATGTTATTTTCAGCGTCATTCTGAGCATCTGCGTTCTGCTGGTCTACCTGCTGTTCTATGACAAGATCTTTGCCGTGACCTTTGATGAGAATTTTGCGCGTGCGACCGGCCTGAATGTGCGGTTTTACAATCTGCTGATCGCGGTGCTGACGGCCGTGACGGTCGTGCTCGGCATGATGATGATGGGTGCGCTGCTGATTTCCAGCCTGATGATTTTCCCGGCGGTCACGGCGATGCGGCTGTGCAAGCGGTTTCGCGGTGTTGTGATAACGTCTGTCATCGTGTCCGTAAGCTGCTTTCTGCTGGGGCTGCTGTTCTCGCTGATGTTTGACACCAGCGTGGGCGCGAGCGTGATTCTTGTGAATCTGGCGGTATTTGTGCTGTCCTCGCTGCTCGGCACGCTTCTGCGCCGCGCCGGCGCCGGGAAACAGCGGTAAAATAAGCAGACTGCCACGTTTATTTTTCAGATAACTGAGGCCGCGTTCTGTCAGACGCGGCCTCAGTTTGTCGTAAAAATGTCTCCGACGGATTTATAATGGGATTCCCACGGAGTGGCCAATCGGGGGGGGGCAGCACGTAACCGGCGATGTCAAATAAAAGTTTTGGTTCGTCAGCTTTGCCGGCGTTCGCTTTCGTCAAAAGCTCGCGGGATTCCAAAAGGCAGAGTCCTTTGGCCGCGCTGCGCGGGGCATCTCATGATTCATGCATCGCAGATACCGCTTTATCAGTACGGAAGGGTGTACCGCCGGCTTTCAATGCTGCGAGCAGGGCATCGGGGATGCCGCGCGGCCCGCGAACCGATGTGACACCGTAATCTCTTAGCAGCTCCAGCGGGAATTCCTCCGGTGCATAGCAGACCTGCAATTCCAGCCGCATGACCGTGTCCATATGCAGTCCGCCCTGATCGAAATGATAAGGAATATCTGTCTGCGTGACCGTACATGCAAACCCGACTGCGCCGATCGGCTTGCCCTCATAGATATACACGGTATCGCCCGGAATGAACCGGCCGCTCTGCTTCCAGAAGATCCAGCCCTGCGCACGGAGCATTTTTCCGATGTCCTCGTATTTCGGATTGGAGGGGAGAAGCCAGTCCTTCGGGGCTGTCCGCTGTTTTCCGCCCGTCCGCGCCGCGACCTGCGCATAGCTTGCCGAAAGCGCAGTCAGTACATGCTCTGCCGGGACGCTGCCGTTGAGCAGAATGCTGACCCAGCTTCCTTTGTTCATGTGATATGCGGGAAAAAATCCCGGCTGCATGCACACAGAGCCGGTCATCATCGGGTCGCATTTTACGTTGATGACGTCTGATATGCCGTCATCGGGCAGGCCGAATTTGCGCAGCGATACCGGCATGATAATCGCAAACCATTTGCCGTTCGGGTGCCGCAGCACGGCCGTCTGCGGGGAGCTGCGGAACAGGTATTCCGGCTCCGTCTGATATTCTGTTTTTGCAAATGCAAGCACCGTGTTCCGGTCGGCGCCTTGTTTCGCTTTTGGCATGATTACTTCCTTTCATACAATACAGCCGGCAGATCACAAACGATCTGCCGGCTTGTCTGTTTACTGATTCCAGCTTTCCAGTTCTTTGTAAAGACCGAGATACAGCTCAGCGGACTGCGCCCAGCTAAAGTCTGCGGCCATGGCCTGCTTCTGAATCTGCTCCCAGAATGGCTTATTATCATATGCGCCCTTGGCTCTGCGGCAGGCGCCGAGCATATCATGCGCATTGTAGGTTTTGAAGGTAAAGCCGGTGCCGTTTTCGCCGCCGGCGTCCTTGACAGAATCGCGCAGGCCGCCCGTTTCGCGGACGATCGGCATGGTGCCGTAGCGCATTGCATACATCTGTGCAAGGCCGCAGGGCTCGCTCTGCGAGGGCATCAGGAACATATCGCAGCCGGCATAAATGCGGCGGGAGAGCTGCGGATAGAAGCCGAGCGTCACGCTGACCGCCTGCGGATAGCGCCATGCCATTTCCTTGAAAAAGTCCTCATAGACGCGCTCGCCGCTGCCGAGCACGGCAAAATGGAAGCCGTCATGCACCATTTCCTCAAACACATAGCGGATGAGGTCGATGCCCTTGTGTGCGACGAATCTCGTGCAGATGCCGATGATCGGCTGATCGTCCTCCGGCAGTCCCAGCTCTCTTTGCAGTGCGCGCTTGCAGGCGAGCTTGCCGGAGAGGTCGTCGATGCTGTAATGCTGATACGGCTCTGACAGTGCATCATCGGTCGCGGGGTTATAGCTGTCCGTGTCGATGCCGTTGAGGAAGCCTGTCAGCTTATACTGCTTGTTAGTCAGTGCGCGGTCGAGGCCGTGCGAATACCACGGGTCGAGAATCTCCCACGCATAGCTCGGCGAAACAGTCGTGATTTTGTCGGCGGTTTCGATCGCGCCCTTCATCATGTTGACATTTCCGTCGTATTCCAGCAGATTTGCGTGATACATCGGAATGCCCATGACCTCATTGAGAACCTCCTTGCCGTATTTGCCCTGATACGCGATATTGTGGATCGTAAACACGGTGCGGATGTTGTCGAAGCCCTCCTGATACTTGTAGAAGATCTGATAGTAGACCGGTGTGAGGGCAGTCTGCCAGTCGTTGCAGTTGATGACTGTCGGTTTGAAGTCGATCACGCGCAGCATTTCGAGAATCGCGCGGCTGAAGAACACAAACCGCTCGCAGTCATCGTAAAAGCCGTAGATGCCGTCGCGCTTGAAATAATACTCATTGTCGATGAAATAATAGGTCACGCCCTTGTTGACAGCGGAAAAAATGCCGCAATACTGCTTTCTCCATGCAACATCGACCGTAATGGAGGTGATGAAGGTCATGTCCTTCCGCATATCCTCTCCGATGCTCTTGTACAGCGGGATGACGACGCGGCAGTCATGCCCCTTGGCATTCAGGGCAAGCGGCAGTGCGCCCGCAACATCTGCGAGTCCGCCTGATGCGACATAAGGTCTTGCTTCACTGGCTGCGTATAAAATATTCATATCCTGCCTCCTTGATAATCTGGTTCGTTGTATGCTCTGAATACCTGACGGGCGGAGCGGCTGACAGCTCTGCTCCGCCCGTTGTTCGTCAGATCTGTGCGCCCTTGCCGATAAACAGCGGGTAGCCTGCGGAGCCTGTGAGCTGGCGTTCATCCGCGATCATGACATTCTTGTCCGTGATGACATTGCGGATGGAGCAGCGTTCTCCGATGACGCCGGCCTGAGTAATGATGCTGTCGCGGATGACAGAGCCCTTTCCGACCTTGACGCCGCGGAACAGCACACAGTTCTCGACCTTGCCCTCAATGATGCAGCCGTCTGCGATCAGCGAGTTCTTGATATGCGATTCGAGGCCGAAGTGAACCGGGGCATTGTCCTTGGTTTTGGTATAGATCGGCGCGTTCTTGGCAAAGAGTGCCGAGCGCTTCTGAGAATCGAGCAGATCGAGGTTCGCGGCGAAGTAGCTCGCGAGCGAGTCGATTTTGGAGTAATAGCTCTCGTGCTCATAGGCGAGGATGCGGTAGCTGCTGTTCCGGTCGAGCAGGATATCCTTGCGCAGGCTGTAGCGGTTGCGGCTCATGGATTCCTTAACGATGCGGCGCAGGAAGTCCTTGCTCATGATATACATGTCAAGGCCGAGATTGCAGCTTCCGGTCATCGGCGGATTAATCATGACATCATTGACGAAGCCGTCGCCGCCGATGCCGAAGATTGTGACAGATGCCTCCGTAGCCTGATCGTAATATCCCTTTGCATAGATCGCGGTGATATCCGCGCCCGATTCGATATGCGCCTCAACAGCGGGGCGGTAGTCGATATTCGTGACGACGTTGCAGTCTGTCAGGATGACATATTCAGCCGAGGCGTGCTCGACAAAGCTCCAGATATTGCCCAGCGCATCGAGCTTGCCGTGATAGACGGTCGAGCTGGTGTGGCTGTAGGGCGGGAGCAGATGCAGGCCGCCCTTTTTGCGGGCGAGATCCCATTCTCTGCCGGAGCCGACATGGTCAAGCAGAGAGCCGTAATTGCTTTTCGTAATGACACCGACCTGAGAGATGCCGGAATTGACGAAATTCGACAGCGGGAAGTCGATGAGCCGGTATCTGCCGCCGAACGGAACAGAACCCATTGTGCGGTTCTTGGTGAGATCGAAAATTGCTTCATCATGGATGCTGGCGAACACCAGACCCAGTACATTCTGATTGGTTCCCATTGATAAACCTCCGTTTCCAGCCAGCCGTCAGACGGATTCCGAAAGAATCTGCTTGGGCGCGACTTCCTTGCCGGCACTGACTGTAATGTTGTGTCCTGTCACGGCGATGCCCCAGTTTTCGCGTGCTTCTGCTGCGAATTCCTCCGGGCTTCTGCCGATATGCGCATTTTCCTCAACGACGCAGTTCTCGCCGACGATCGCATATTCCACCACGGCGCCCGCCTTGATGACGGTGCCGGGCATCACGACGCTGTACTGCACCTTTGCGCCCTCCTCAATGGTGACGCCGCCGAAGATGACGGAAAAATCGACCTTGCCATTGATGACGGAGCCTTCGGTAATCATCGCGTTCTCGATCTCGGCGCTGGCACCGATATACTGCGGGGGCAGGTTGCTGTGCCGCGAATAAATGCGCCACGATTTGTCATAGAGGTTGAGCTGCTCTGCCGGTGCGAGCAGGTCCATATTTGCATCCCAGAGGGATCCGAGTGTTCCGACGTCCTTCCAGTAGCCCTCGAAGGTATAGGCATACAGCCGTTCGCCGTTATTGAGCATGGCCGGAATGATATCCTTGCCGAAATCCTTGGAGCCGGTGTTTGCGTTTTCATTTTCGATGAGATACTTTTTGAGCTTGGACCATGTGAACACATAGATGCCCATGGAGGCAAGCGTAGATTTCGGTTCTGCGGGCTTCTCGACGAAATCCGTGACGCGCATTTCGTCATTGCAGATCATGATGCCCATTCTGGTTGCCTCAGAGCGCGGGACATCCAGCACCGCGATGGTCAGATCGGCCTTCTGCCGCTTGTGATAATCGACCATTTTCGCATAATCCATCTTGTAGATGTGGTCGCCGCCGAGGACGACAACATACTCCGGATCATAGCGCTCGATGAAGCTGATATTCTGATAGATCGCGTTTGCGGTGCCCTCATACCACGAGGCGCCGGAATTCGACTCATAGGGCGGCAGCACATGGACGCCGCCGTTCATTTTGTCCAGATCCCACGGCTCGCCGTTGCCGATGTACTCATTCAGCACCAGCGGCTGATACTGTGTCAGCACACCGACCGTGTCGATGCCGGAGTTTGTGCAGTTGGAGAGCGGAAAGTCGATCAGGCGGTATTTTCCGCCGAACGGTACCGCAGGCTTTGCCATATCGTGCGTCAGTGCATACAGTCTGCTTCCCTGTCCGCCTGCCAGCAGCATTGCTACGACTTCTTTCTTTGTATTCATAGGTGTAACGCCTCCTTCAAATTATGCTTCGTTGTCCTTCTGTGCTTTTTTCGTGCGGGATTTCTTCGGCTTTTCTTCTGCGGCATCGTCCTTGGCCTTGGGCTTTCTGCCGCGCTTTTTCGGTGCTTCGGTCACGGACTCCGCAGCGGGAGCGGCATCCTCGGCCTTGGCTTTTTTGGTGCGGGATTTCTTCGGTTTTTCATCGGCTGCTGCATCGGCTTCGGCCTTGGGCTTTCTGCCGCGCTTTTTCGGCGCTTCGGTCACGGTCTCCGCAGCGGGAGCGGCATCCTCAGCCTTGGCTTTTTTGGCGCGGGATTTCTTCGGCTTTTCCTCTGCCGCAGGTTCCGTCTTGGCATGCTTTTTCTTCGGTACGAGCTTGAAATACTGCACGGAGAGCGGCGGCAGGGTCAGTGCGATCGACTGATCGAAGCCATGCATGCCGAACTCCTCGGATTCCACTTTTTTGAGTGCCTCGCCGCTGCCGCCGAATTCCTTGGCATCGGTATCGAACACGAGCGTATAGGTACCGGTATACGGCACGCCGATCTTATAATTCTCGCGCTTGACCGGCACGAAGTTGCAGACTGCGATGATCTCCTCGCCGCTGTCGTCGATGCGGCGGAAGGCGATGACGCTCTGGCGGTAGTCGTCGTTGGAGATCCAGCTAAAGCCCTTCCACGAATCGTCGTTCTCCCAGAGCGGAGCATTTTCCTTGTAGAATTTATTGAGCGCTTTGGAAAAGCCGAGCAGATTGGAGTGATTCGGATAATCCAGCATGAACCATTCCAGCTCGTTCTTGTAATCCCATTCTCTGCGCTGGCCGAATTCCTGCCCCATGAACAGGAGCTTCTTGCCCGGATGCGCGAACATATAGGCAAGGAATGCGCGGTACGATGCGAACTTATCGCCTTCCAGACCCGGCATCTTCTCGATCATGGAGCACTTGCCGTGGACGATCTCGTCATGGGAGATCGGCAGAACATAGTTCTCGGAGAAGCAATAGAAGAACGAGAAGGTCAGCTTATCGTGATTGAATGCACGGTAGAGCGGATCCATGGACATATAGGAGAGCATATCGTTCATCCAGCCCATATTCCACTTGAAGTTGAAGCCGAGGCCGCCGATATCGGTCGGCTTGGTGACGAGCGGCCATGCGGTCGATTCCTCTGCGATCATCAGCACATCGGGGTGCCGTCCGAAGACGGTCTCATTGAGCTGCTTCAGGAATGCGACTGCTTCGAGATTCTCTCTGCCGCCGTTGACATTCGGGCGCCACTCGCCGCCTCTGCGGTCGTAGTCGAGGTAGAGCATGGAGGCAACGGCATCCACGCGCAGGCCGTCGATGTGGAATTCATCGAGCCAGTAGCAGGCGGAGGAGATCAGGAACGAGCAGACCTCCGGGCGGCCGTAGTCAAAGACTCTGGTGCCCCAGCCCTTATGCTCGCGCTTGAGCGGGTCGGTATACTCATAAAGGCATTCGCCGTCGAATTCAAAGAGTCCCTGCTCATCCTTGGGGAAGTGCGCGGGCACCCAGTCGAGGATGACGCCGATGCCTGCCTGATGGAACATGTCGATCATCTTGCGGAAATCATCGGGCGTGCCGAAACGGGAGGTCGGAGCGAAATAGCCCGTGACCTGATAGCCCCATGAGCCGTCGAACGGAAATTCGGTCAGCGGCATGAACTCGATATGCGTATAGGACAGATCCTTCATATAGGGAATGATCTGTCTGGCGAATTCCGCATAGTTGAGGGAATTGCCGTCCTCATAGGTACGCCATGAGGCAAGATGCACCTCATAAATATTCATCGGGGATTTGTAGATATTGGTTTTTGCCTTCTGCGCCGCCCATTTCTGGTCATGCCACGTATATTTGGATTCATAGAGCTTGGTGGCATTCTGCGGAGCGGTTTCAAAGTGTGTGCCGTAGGGGTCGTTCTTCAGCTTGACCGCACCGGATTTGGTCAGAATGCTATACTTATAGAGGGTATATTCGGGCAGCTTGTCGAGTGCTGCCTCCCAGATGCCGTCCGCAACGGGAAGCATCGTATTGACATCGCGGTTCCAGTCATTGAAATCGCCCACGACGGAAACATTGATTGCATTGGGCGCCCAGACGCGGAAAACGGTTTTTTCGGCACCGTCACGAATCTCTGTGTGTGCGCCGAAAAAGCGCTGCGCATCGTAGTTCTTTCCCTGATAGAATAAATGCAGCGGAAAAGCGTTCGGGTTCTGGTCCGTATTCGGATTAGCCTGTGCAGTACTCATATTTTCCTCCTGCGATAGGCGCTGCCGGATATTTGAGAGAGAGGGGGCAGCACTATCCTTATTTTTTCTGTGTATGTGCATTGTGCAGTAATCGGCATGCAAAAAGCAGACGTAGATAATACGCCGTATATATATTTTACCATATCTGCCGCAAACATGCAAGTATTTTTTCACTTTTACTGAAAATTCGGAATTTCAGACAGCTTTTTTTGGCTCTCTTTGTGCATAATGTCTATGACAGATTGGCTTTTTTTGCTGTTCTCCGTCAAAAAGCACTTATTTGATACAGAGACCGGAGCGATTGCCGGCTGAGAGACTGATTCCGGAAACGGCCGGCTGAATTGTTATCTGTTTTTCAGCACGCTTATCACTCGTCAATCGCCGTACCGGAGAGCACTGCGGCAAGCACGGTCACATCGTCCGCGGGCGTACCGTTCGCACTGCGCGGGGCCCGTCCGCAGAGGGTATGCACAAGCTCCTGCAAATCGCCGCCCTGCCGCAGCCGCTGCCGGATAAACGGAAATACGGATTCGTCCATGCCGTCTGTCATCAGAAACAGCAGGTCGCCTCTTGAAAGCTGCAAATTCACGGTGTACGGCTCCGTTTTCGGCAGAATCCCGATCGGGCCGTTCGCCGCCTGACAGACGGTTACGATCTCCCCCTGCCGCACGAACGTCGGCCCGGCACCGTATTTATACAGCGTCACGGCGGCGGAATCCGTACAAATTTTAGCGACATCCAGCGTTGCAAAGCGCTCATCGCCGGATTTTGTCAGCATGATTGCATTCACCATATCTGCGGCAGCGCGGCAGTCCATACCGGACTGCACAAGCTGCCGGAAATTGCTGAGCACAATGCGCGCGTCCAGCGCTGCATTTTTGCCCGTTCCCATGCCGTCCGACACCGCGAGATAAACCGCGCCGCTCTGGTCGGAGAAGGTATCCCAGCAGTCGCCGCAGGGCTCATCGTCATGGACTGCGCACTGCGCCGCCGCAGTCGAAACGGAAAAGCCGCCGGTGCTCTGAAGCAGCAGCCGTTTTTCACCGCCGGCCTCCTCGGTTCCGCAGCATTCAAGCGGCTTTTGCAGCGCATCATGCAGCAGCTCTGTCACAAGCTCCGCATCCGGCTCTGCACACAGCGGCATATACAGCTCGATCAGCAGCCGGCCGTTTTCAGTCTCCGAGACTGCCGCCGCCAGCAGCGGAATCTGCATGCGGCCGAGCACATCCGTGACATAGCGTGTCAGCTCACGGTGATAGGTTCTGCGGGTTTGCTGTCCGGCGCAGTGCAGCAGTGCTTCGGTAATCTTCATCTGCGAAAACAGCAATGTCTGCGTATCGCGCAGCCTTGCTGCAAATGCCTTTGCGGCGGCAGACTGCTTTTTTGCGCGGATGAATTCCGCAGTGACCTGCTCCGGCTTCAGGCAGCGGAATGGAGCCGCGTGCTGCTCTGTGATGCCGGCAGCGGCAAGCTCACGGAAGCAGCGCTGCACCTCGTCATCGCCGCGCACCCAGCATTCCGCATAGTAGCTGCATTTTTCGCAGACGGCTTCGCGCACATGGCGAACCGCATCGGACGGCCCCTCCGCCTTTGCGAGCTTGCTGACGATCTGCTCTGCCGAGCCGCGAACGCCCGCGATTGAATCGGAAAGAAAGTCGAGCCTTGCGCCGGTCAGCGCCGCGAGGTCTGCATCGCCGTCGCTCCATTGCAGGATGCGGTCGGCAATCTGCTGCGAAGGGAGAAACAGAAACAGCAGCCCGCCGATCGCCGCATTGACCCATATCCGTGCCGCTGCGACGTTGCAGCCGCAAAGAACCGTGCCCGTTCCGAGAAATAACTGCATCACAAGAAACAGCAGCTCGCTGCGCCGTCCCGCGAGGAATCCGGCGGCGAGCCCGGCAGCGGGCAGAACTGCGGCAAAGCCCGCCGCATCGGCATCGGTGATGAGCAGTGCAAAAGCCGCGAGTGTCCCGCAGATCATGCCGCCGCCCGTGCGGTAGCGCTTCGCGGCGGTGAGAATGACAAACGCGGAAAAGATCTGACCGAGGCTGAACATAAATACCCGCACCGAGCAGAGCGCTGCGGTGAGAATGACAAAGCAGACGGAAAACGCCGCCGCATCGCCCGCATGCAGCCGGACGGGCAGCCCGCATTCAAAGCGTTCTGCGGTTCGCCGGATACAGGCAGCGAACAGTGCGGCGAATGCAGCGCCGATCCCCCAGAAGATCAGCTCCCGCCCGCCGATCATCCGCGCCATGCTGAAGATTACGGCGGAGAGGGCCGTGCCGGAGGCAGCGAGCATCGCGGCGGCACGCGGCGTATGCTGCATGCTGATGAGCCAGCGGAGCAGTGCCGTCAGTGCGATTGCGCAGAGGAATACCGGCCCTTTGGTCAGGGTTCCGGTCAGAGCATATGTAAACAGGCTCCCCGCCAGCACGGCGATCCCGCAGGTCGGGGAGAGAGCGGCTGAGAGCGCCGTGTTCAGCGGAATCTGAATTCCGTTGAAGCTGGCCGCGCTCAGCAGGCAGGAGCAAATGCCGCAGCCGGCCAGTCCGATTCCGCGCAGCAGACGCGGGTCATTTTTCAGCTTCATCCAATCCTTCACAGCAGTTCTTCCTTTCTTTTGCCCGAATCTTTATTGTATGTGCAGGCAATCTTTATTATACCGCAGCCAGACTGCGGAACAGGTCGAAAGGAAGGTGCGGAGAAGAAACTGAGCGGCGCAGGAGTGCGCCGCAGGTTACGCCCATTCTCTCTATGAGCGGAGCATACGCACTGCACGGCGCTTTGGTTTTATTTTCACAGCCACGCATGCATTCAAACCGCACAACCTAAATTCCGCGCAGCCAAGAGAGAGGAAAGATAAGGAAGGTTCCCTCTCAGGACTGCGCCCCGCGCCAGTCAAAATGAACGATAGGACAAAGAATACAGAGAGAATGACAATGCATTCACACAGCTTCAGAGCTCTCAATCAGAACGTCTGCCGGTGCTGTTTTATGCCGGCGGCGGCTCTCCGCCCGCCTTCTCGGTGATCGCATAAGCCGCAGCCGCCGCGGGCACGCTCAGGATCATGCCCCATGCGCCGAACATTCCGCCGCCGATGACGATTGCCGCGAGCACCCATGCCGGCGGCAGCCCGACCGAATGCCCGACCGTATGCGGATAGATCAGATTGCTCTCGGCCTGCTGAAGCAGCACAATAAACAGCAGAAACCACGGCACCGCGCCGGGCTTGACCATGAGCAGCAGCAGCGCACAGGGAACCGTCCCGAACAGCGGCCCGAAATACGGCACAATATTTGTGATGCCGATGATAACGGAGATCAGCACCGGATACGGAAATCGGAAAACGGTCATGCCAAGCCAGCAGAGTGCGCCGAGAATCAGCGATTCCTTGCACTGCGAGGCGAGAAACCGCGCAAAGGTCTCGCAGACCGTCCGCAGATGCCCCATGAGCCGCACCGTGCGCGCCGAGGGCATGAACCGGCAGCACCCCCGCCGAAGCTGCGCGAGCAGACGGTGCTTGTCCGCGAGCAGATACAGCGCAAAAACTGTCCCGATGCCGACATCGAGCACCCCGCCGAGCACGGAGGCCGTGCAGTCATAGGTCGTGCGGAGCAGCGCAGGGAGGCGCTCCTGAAGCTGCCGCATCAGACCCGCAGGCTGTCCCTCCGGCAGCAGTGCGCCGAGTCTTGTCTCGGAAAGCCGCGTCATCCAGCCGGTGAGATTCCGGCTGTAGCTGTCAAAATGCGCCGAAAACAGCCGCACCGACTGCGCAACCTGCGGAATCAGCACGCAGATCACACTTGCGAGGATCAGCAGCGGCGGAAGCAATACGCCCAGCAGCGAAACGGTTTTGATCCAGCGCGCATTCGGGTCACGGCCGTGCCGCTCCGCAAACTTTGCGAAGTCACTGCGCAGGCGCTCATAGGAGGGGTTGAGCATCGTCGCAAACAGCACGCCCAGCAGCAGCGGCCGGAGCGTATGCAGCAGGCGAAGCGCAAAGCTGAGCAGACTGCCCGCATGAAGCAGCAGAAACAGCAGCACGGCTCCTGCCGCGAGCATGCGGAACAGGGAAGCCTTTTGCGGCCGGACAGCGGGTTCGGGAGGTGCATTCATACGGGCAGTCAGCTCCTTTCCGTATCAGATGCCGAGCGGGATGCTGTTCATCAGCGCCGCCAGCGCATTCCATGTTTTTCTGTCCATGATGCCGGTCTGCGGCAGTGCGGCGATCTCCTGAAGCTGCTTCACGGCACGCTCGGTATCCGCATCATATTCTCCGCTGACCGCAACCGGCTCCAGATTGCTGAAATGATTGCCGGCCAGCCGGAGCAAAAGCTGTGCAAGCTGCACCAGCTCGCCGCTGTCGCCGGGGCGGAGCTGAAAGCCCGCAGACGGAAACACAATCAGCGGCACGCTGTCCCCGATCATTTCCAGATAGGTCTTGACAATCGAATCCCACGTATCGCCGTCGATTTCGCCGGTCACAGGCAGCCCGTAGGCCTCCTGATAGGCACGGACGGCAAGCCCGGCCTCCTCGGTAAATTCCTTTGCCGGCAGCACGATCGGGATGCGGCTGTCGCGCAGCGCGATCTGATAGAGATAGTTGAGAATCTCCTCAATATGCTCCTGTTTCTGCGCATCGGTATACAGCATATAGAATCGCTCCTTTCGGAAATTATCTGATGATATACCCCGGCGCCTGATAAGGCCGCTTGCCGGAGCCGCATTTCATCTCCGAATACACGCCGGAGATCGCGTCCCATGTCACCGCGCCGACCTGTCCGTTCGCCGTCAGGCCGTACTCCCGCTGAAATGCCTGCACGGCCGCTCTGGTCAGCGGGCCGAAATAGCCGGTATCGGAAACAGGCTGGATATTCGGGTCAAACTGCGCAATATACGTCAGATATTGCTGTAATATTTTCACATTCCGGCTGCTGACGCCCTCGCGCAGCACCTCATTCGGATAGAGCCGCGCACAGTCCGTGAGCGGCTGAGAATCGAGAATGCCCTGATATGCACGGTAGATATCATTCCATGTGCGGCGGTCAACGATTCCGGTCTGCGGGAGACCGTAGGTCTGCTGAAAGGAGCGCACCGATGCCGCTGTATCGGCATTGAACGTGCCGGTAATCGAAATCGGGATGACACTGTTATAGTATGCCCCGACAACTGCCAGATAATACTGCATCGAGCGCACGGCATGGCCAAAATCGCCCTCGCGCAGCACATTCGGGAAATTGCGCTGTATTTCCTCGAAGGTCAACCCCTCGGCCTCCAGCTCTGCAAGCCGCTTGACACTGGTATAGATATAGGACAGCCGATACCATGTCGCCTCATTGACGATCCCGGTCTGCTCCAGCGAGAACACCTCCTGAAAGACGCGCACGGCACGCGCGGTGCTGTCATCATAGACGCCGTCCGTGGCGACCTTGGGAATCGCAGGGAAGTTCTGCGAGATGCGGTTAAGCTGAATCTGAATTGTCTGCACATCGTTGCCGACCATGCCGGTCTCCTGCGGAACGCCCGGATAGCTCGGCGTTGCGGCGCGAATCTCCGGCGCACGCACAATGTCGATATTGTCGCCGTAAAAATACTGTAGAATCTCATACGGCACAAGCCCCTGATTCGCCAGTCCGACTGTTCCCCACTGTGACAGCCCGGCACAGGAGGTTCGGACGCCGTCGCAGAAGGCTGCAAACATCGGCTCAATGCTGCCCTGCCGTCTGATATATGACCGGAACAGCTCCTCGGTGAGCTGCGAGATATTCCCGAAAATCTCGCGCCCGTAGACAAATGCCTGATCGTACTGCGTTGTGCTTGTGATGTCGAACGGATACCCGCGGGAGCGGTACCATTCCGTATAGATGCGGTTGAGCGCATAGGTGTTGATCGCGTAGATGTTCGCGCGCAGGGCATTCTCCGGCCATGTCGGGAAAATCTCGCTGGATGCGACATTTTTCAGGTAGCTGATGTAGGGGACCGTCACATTGGCCGCATCGGAATCGGGCAGCCCCAGATGCACCGTGATCGTTTCGGGGATGAACATTTCTCCGCTGAGCATTCAGCCTCACTCCCTTCAGGATTGCCGCATCCGGTTGTAATATGTGATATCGCCGCCGGGGAGGGGTTCATCGGTGCCTGCGGGCAGGGGAATCATGTCGAAGCTTTGCACGGAGGTGATGCCCGGAAATACCGGCACATCCTCGCTGTGCTCACGGTAATAGCCGGGGCTCTGCACGCTGATGTCGTAGGTGTAATAGGCGGGGTCACGCTGATCGGCAGAGGGCGGCGGTGCGGAAACGGTCACAGGCTCAATCGCGCCGCAGTCATCCGTGCGCTGAAGGGAGATCAGCTCCGGCTCGCCGTGCGTGGTGTGGGTAATCATCACGGATGCACCGGCAACGGGTCTGGCTCCCTGCGCGGTCATGACATGCACCATAATCGTGCCGGTATAGGGGCGCTTGGGCAGCTCCGGTTCATCGGCCGCAGAGGGCGCACTGTCCTCCGGCTCCGTGAGATCGGGAATCGTTGAGGGGGCAAAGTTCTCCGGGCGGTTCAGACCGCGTTCCGGTGCATCATCCTGCGCGTCATCCGCAGCGGCAAGTGCCTGCACGGCACGGGGCATCGGCGGCAGCGGCAGGATGGGACGCGGCGGCGGCGGTACGGGACGCTCCGGGCGCGGCGGCGGCGGGGGTGCGGGACGCTCCGGGCGTGGCGGAGGCGGGGGCGTGGGACGCTCCGGACGCGGCGGAGGCGGCGGCGCGGGGCGATCCGGAC
>JAFXZM010000037.1 GCA_017541275.1 Oscillospiraceae bacterium
CCCTCAAAGACTAAGAGGTAGATAGGTGCAAGGTGTAAGCATGGTGACATGTTCAGCCAGCGCATACTAATCGGTCGAGGGCTTTTCCTTCGCATTGATTCACATTCCGAATTACCTTGCTGTTCAGTTTTCAGGGCTTGAAAGCCTGAAGAAAGAGCCGGTGTTAATGGCAATGAGGCACCACCCGTTCCCATTCCGAACACGGAAGTTAAGCTCATTCGCGTCGAAGATACTTGGCTGGAGACGGCCCGGGAAAATAGATCAATGCCGGCACCTGAACCCAGAGACTTTTCAATCTCTGGGTTTTGTTTTATCCAGACGGGCCATTAGCTCAGTTGGTTAGAGCTCCCGGCTCATAACCGGTCGGTCCCGGGTTCGAGTCCCTGATGGCCCACTAAAAAAACCGATGCTGCCATGCATCGGTTTTTCTTTCGTTCAAAGCGTTCCGGCGGCTGCCGGAACGCTTTTATGATTTCAGACCTCAGTGATATGCCAGCACTCTGCGGCATACTGTTTGATTGTACGATCGGAGCTGAATGGCCCCGCTGCACAGGCATTGCGCCATTGCTTCGCTGAAAATGCAGCAGAATCTGCATAATCGTTCAGCGCCCGCAGCTTGGTCTCCACGTAAGAAGGGAGATCCAGCAGCAGATAATAGTGGTCGGGCTGATGCCAGCTTGCGCCGTCAAGCAAGGAAAAATACAGCTCACGGAATTCACCGGTGCCGTTATCCGATACCGTTCCGTCAATCAGCGTTTTGACAACTCGTGCAATCTGCGGATTTTTCGACATGACCGAACGGCTGCAATAATCCTCCAGATGCTCAATTTCTTCGACATTTGCGCCGAAAATATAATTGTTCTCTGCGCCGGCAGCGTCAACAATTTCAATATTTGCACCGTCCAGTGTTCCGAGCGTAACAGCGCCGTTCAGCATCATTTTCATATTTCCGGTTCCGGAGGCTTCGGTGCCCGCAGTTGAAATCTGCTCGGAAATATCACAGGCAGCGACCAGCTTCTCTGCATAAGATACATTGTAATTCGTGACAAAATGCACCTTCAGCAGACCCTTGACCGCAGGATCACTGTCAATCAGCTTTGCGATCTCGTTGATATATTTGATGATTGCTTTGGCGCGGCGGTATCCCGGTGCGGATTTGGCTCCGAACAGGAACGTGGTCGGCCGGAAATTCCGGATGCTGCCGTCCTTGATGCCAAAGTAAATCCACAGAATCGAAAACGCATTCAGAAGCTGTCGCTTGTATTCGTGCAAGCGCTTGATCTGGATATCAAAGCAGGTTTCCGGGTCAATTTTAACGCCCTCAGTCCGCAGAATATAATCTGCGAGCTGCTTCTTCTTTGTCTGCTTGATTGCATGGAACCGCTCCATGACTTCAGGTTCATCCGCATATCGGGCGAGCGCCTTGAGTTCATCCAGCGCCGTCAGGAAGTGCTCTGAGCCGCTTAATTCAGCAAACAGTGCGGTCAGTTCCGGGTTGCAGACACCGAGCCAGCGGCGCTGTGTGATGCCGTTTGTTTTATTCTGGAATTTTTCCGGCGCATATGCGTACCAATCCTTCAGGACGGTCGTTTTCAGCAGCTCTGTGTGAATCTCTGCTACGCCGTTGACATACCGGCCGGCATACATTGCAAGGTTTGCCATGTGAACCTGACCGTTTTTGATGATGCGCATGACTTTGATCTGCTCAGGCGGAAGCTCCTTTGCATAAAGCTCCTCCAGCAGCTCCTCAGAGATTTGCAGCATGATCGCATAGATCTCCGGCAGCAGCTCCTCGATCAGATCACAGTCCCACTTTTCAAGCGCTTCCTGCATGATCGTATGGTTCGTGTACGAGAACACCTGTTTCGCGGTGTTGAGCGCATCGCGGAAGGAATAGCCCTCAGATGTCAGCAGACGGATCAGTTCCGGAATTGAAATGACCGGATGCGTGTCGTTGAGCTGCACTGCGAGATGCTCCGCGAGGGAATCCAGCGTGCCGAACTGCGCCTTGTGCTTTTTCAGACAGTCTGCCAGCGAGGCGGCACAGAAGAAATACTGCTGCTTCAGGCGGAGCGCCTTGCCTGCACGGGTATCATCATTCGGATAGAGGCAGCGGGAGATATCCTCTGCCGCGACTGTTTCCGCAGAGGCTTTCAGGTAATCCTGTTCGTTGAATGTTTTGAAGTCGAACGCATTGACCGGCTCTGCCTGCCAGAGACGCAATGTGCCGATATGCGGTTCTTTGCCGGCCTCTGCATAGCCGATGATCGGCATGTCATACGGCACGGCACGCACGGTCTGCCCGTTGTATTTGACATTGACTGCATCCTGCTCGCAGCGGATGCTCCACGGATCGCCAAAGCGCTGCCAGTCGTCGCCGGTTTCGGTCTGGCGGCCGTTCTCGAAGCCCTGCTTGAACAGGCCGTAGCGGTAGCGGATGCCGTAGCCGTCAACAGGAAGGGAACAGGTCGCGGCGCTGTCAAGGAAGCATGCCGCAAGACGTCCGAGACCGCCGTTTCCCAGCGCGGCATCCTCGATCTCCTCAAAGACGGAAAGCGATGTTCCGGCATCGGCAAATGCCTGCTCCATGTCGCTCAGAAGACGGAGACAGTAGAGGTTATTATATACCGCTCTGCCCATCAGGAATTCCATAGAGAAATAACAGACGCGCCGGCCTGCAAGATGCGACTTGCGGCAGGCATTCCAGCGCGGCATAATCTCCCGGCAGACCGCCTCGCTGACCGCATTGTGCAGCGCATATGCGTCTGCTTCTGCGGCCGGTTTGCCGAGCGTCTGCTCTGCCTGTTTCAAAATGGTTTCGGCTTGATTCATTGTGATTCCTCCGTTTTTGATCTGGTTTTTGCTGCGTTTCTATTATACCATATAATGCGGAAAAGTTCAATGGGAGCAGTAGAATAAAATCAACAGTTTTTGCATCATGAGAGCAAAACCGGAACCGGGCACTGCCCGGTTCAGTCTGTTAAAAAAGGTATCGCTGTGCGATGATCCGGAATGGAGACAACGTCCCCAAACCCTGCTGGGGACCTTGTCCCCAGACCCCAGTATGAAATACAAAGAACGTATCAGCATATTTTTTGCATATATTGGGATTCTTAAGGGCTGGTAGCCCTTAAGCGGAGTTTGAGGCGAGAGCCTCATTATCAATGCATCGCAGATACCGCATAAAAAGTAAATGCTGCTGCCGTGGATTTTTCGCACGGAATACTTGACAAATATATGGTTTTGTGGTATAATAACAATGTTGTCTGGGTGTGGCGCAGTTGGTAGCGCGCTACCTTGGGGTGGTAGAGGCCGCCCGTTCAAGTCGGGTCACTCAGACCAGCCGGATTTTTCCGGCATGCCGAAAGCTCCTGTGCAGCAATGCACGGGAGCTTCTTTTTTCTGATTGTGATATTATGATATATTGTGCAATATATATATATATATATGAAGTTGATTTATTTCTGTGCATCACCGCTTCTATTTGCATTGCCTCAATAATTGAAATATGATATAATATGTATATTACGCAGATGAATTCTGCATTAACAGGAGGATGTATAGAAATGAAAAACCTGAAGAAAACGCTCGCGGCGCTGTTTGCCCTGACAATGGCATTCGGCATGGTCTCCTGCGGCGATGATTCGTCATCGAGCACCGCAGACAGCAGCAGCTCTGCTGCGGCGAGCAGCGATGCAGGCTCCGCAGATAACAGCAGCGAGAGCAGCGCGGATTCGGGCAGCTCCGACGCAAGCAGCGAGGAAAGCTCTGAGCCCGAAGCCGCTCCCATTGAAACAGAAACATACAGCGTAAAGAAATCCGACGGAGCAACGGCCTCCATTGAGTGGGTCAAGAGCGATTTGTACAGCGTAAAAGAGGACTCGTCCGGAAACGGACTGATGATCATCTACGGCGATGATGACGCAACGATCAGAGTACAACTGAAATATGATTTCCCGAATCAATCGAATATTACGAAGAAGGAAACGGATTTCTACGGCGAGTTTCATGATTATGCCGCGATTACCGTCGGCAGCTATGCCGGCTGGGAGGTCTATAAGGGCGAGGCCAATTATGAGTATCAATCGGAATTCATCATCAGCGAGCCGGATGCAGCCGGAAAGGTCTATGCCATTTGGATCGATGTTCTGAAGAGCAGTATGATCGCGGAGGATAAAAATTTTGACATGAAGGATTTTGTCAATTCGGATGAATTCAATACCTTCCGCAATTCGGCGAAGGTGACAAATGAAGTACCGGCGTAATCATTCGTTCGCGGGGATTACCGGCTGATCTGTACACTCCGTTCGAAAATGTGCGGAACTGTCGAAACGATTCTCTTTTTTGCAGATTGTGCGGATTTCAAAGATATGATATAATAATGATGTCCGAGAATACATAATAGGATATAGGAGGATGTTTGAAATGAAAAATCTGAAGAAAACACTGGCGGCGCTGTTTGCCCTGACAATGGCATTCGGCATGGTTTCCTGCGGCGAAGATTCGTCGTCGAGCACCGCAGACAGCAGCAGCTCTGCTGCGGTGAGCAGTGATGCAGGCTCCGCAGATGACAGCAGTGAGAGCAGCGCGGATGCGGACAGCTCCGACGCAAGCAGCGCGGAAAGCTCCGACGACAGCAGTGCGGCGTCTGCACCGAACGGCGCCTATGCAAGTATGGAGCACCGTACACTGGAGCATGAGCCGTATGCGATCAGCGCGGAATACGATCTGCCGGTGCTGGACGGCCTCACCATGAACGATGACTCGAACGGCACAACCTACTTCGGCATATTGTCCAAGACTTCCTATATTTACAGAAAAGAAGGCGATATGCTCGGCGTAGATGTCTATCCTCAATTAAAGCTGATCGTGAAGGAACGCGCAAAGCAGGTCTATGAGAATGACGATTTTATTACGCAAACCTCCGATAACGGCAATCAGATTGCTTACAAAGATATCACAATCAAAAATGAAGGAACTGATAAGGCACAGTGGGAAGCAACATTGTTTATTTACGGCGGATCGTACCGTGAATGCAATGTATTTCTGGAGATCCATACCCTCGCAGACCAGACGAAGATGACGAAAGAGGAATTTGAAACATTTATCCTGACCGTTGCAAATTCAGCCAAATTTAACGTTGAGAATGAAAATGCCCTGATTCTCGATGACGGCAGCTTCAAGGTCTATTCACACCGCATCATCGTTCCGCCGACAGTTTCGATCGCTGGAACGGACTGTGAGGCAAAGCTGATTTTCTCGCAGATTTATCCGGAAGCCTTTGTGACCTTTGCCGACGGCGGCATCAAGTATGAAATGAATACGGACATTCTCAGCCAGGACAACCGGACATGGGAACGCACCCAGGAAAAGACCGATGAATATACTGCTGTCAAGGTTGCCGGCTATGATGCATATGCGAAGCTCGCATCCTTCGGCCTGAGCGCCGATTTCGTCATAAAGCTCGGCGACGATCATGTTGAGACAGTCAAAATCTACGGCAAATCCTTCGATGACGGTTCCGGATCAAAGGACGGAAAGTCCTTTACCGATGTGCATAAAGAGATGACCGACGATGCTCACAAGGCGGATACGATCAAGCTGCTGACCGGTTATGTCAGCGATTTCGTCAGCACATGGACACTGGATGAAGAATAATCGCGCAAAATATTACAGCGGATCGCCGTCGGATAAACGGCGATCCGCTGTGTTTTTTATCGGATTCCGGCACTGACAGATCAGGTTCCTATGCGAATCTGGGCATTCGGGTCAAGCCGCAGAATTGCAGCTTGATCTGTATATGAAGACATGTCAATAGAATCTTTCGCTTTCACCGGACAAAAGCCGTTACCCGCTGCTCCCCCCTGCCCGGGAGAGACAAAAAGGCTGCCCGGCTTCTGCCGGACAGCCCTGCTGTTTCTTGTTTACTTGAACCGGACGCCCCAGTTCGATTTGGCACTGACCTTACTGTATAGCTTTGTCATTGCCTTCTGCTTCGAGGTCTTGAACATCAGCATAATCAGAATAATCATCACGACCGATGCGACAGCGCCGAGCACAATCGCTCCGGTTGAACCCTTCATCACGAACAGCACCGCTGCCCATACCGCGATCAGTGCAATCAGAATCATCGGCAGACAGAAATTTGTGAAGTTCCTGTCCTTAATCTTGATGTACCGCTGAATTTCCTTGGTATTGAAGCTCTCGTAGTGACGCGCAATAAAATTATCCGGCCTTGCCCATTTGCAGAAGGATTTGAGACTGTCAAACTTAATGGTATAGTCCTGTCTGGTATAGGTGATGCGATAATAAACGGTAATGCTTCCGTCCTTATTCGAATCCGCGCCCATAATATGAACGATCGTGCCGGCGGGAACCTGATTGCTCATTGTTTTTGTCACAAGAAACTTTCGGTCGATTGCCTCATCAATATCATTCAACATGTATGTCATACTGAACACCCCTTAATATTGTATCAATATCGAGCCACAATCTACTCTTTTTCGGCATAAAAAAACCGCTTCACATATATATACAATATTATACCATAACAATTAAAAAAAAGCAAGGGGCATATCTGATTTTTTACATATCCGGTGTATTTCACAAATCCGCGGCATGGGTTTGCACGAGCACTTGTGCTCTATTGATAAATTTCAAGAAAAAGAATTCGATTGCTTAATTAAAAGTCACATTCTGTTAATATTTTATTCATTGTTTAATCATCGTTGCGCATGCTGTTTCGCTGCATGGCTGAACGGCACCGCGCAACTGCATTTCTGCGGGAGCCGGAGGCAGATTTTTCATGCAGTCCGCGCCGGTTTTTTGTATCACATTGAGCGATTTTTCGTTCAATATATCAGCAAATGAGACAATAATCCATTGAAAACCGCACGGTGCCGTGGTATACTGAAATATGGGTGAATCTATCTCACGTTTTTCCAAAAGCAGAAACCGGATAGGGGGATTCTTATGAAAAAGATGACGGCAATTCTGATTGCGGCGGGTCTGGCGGCCGGGATGCTGCCGGCACCGCAGCCCGCATTTGCAGCAGGCACCGACCTGTATGTCGGCTATTCCGGCCGGGAGGGCAATTACAGCACCGTGCAGGCCGCTGTCAATGCCGCGGCTGCACTGAATCCGCGCTCGGAGCAGGAGCGCGTGACCATTCACATCGCGCCCGGCACCTACCGCGAGCAGATCACTGCGAATACGCCGTACCTGACCTTTGTCAACGATACGCCTGCGCAGCCGGTCGTGCTGACATGGTATTACGGCATCGGATACAAGTATTACAGCGTGCGGAACGGCGTATACAATGCCGAGGCGGCGCAGGCGAAAAGCGAGAAGGATGAGCCGAAGGAGCGCTGGGGCTGCTCGGTGCGGCTGCGCTCAAATGCCGATTATTTCCGTGCGGAGAATATTACCTTTGAAAACTCGTTCAATCGCTATGTCACCGATGAGGAGCTTGCGGACGGCGTGGAGGTTTCCGGCAGCCAGAGCATTACGTTTCTGCGCTATAAGGGCGCGGATGTTGCCAGCAAGGCCGCGACCGAGCGTGCCGCTGCACTCGCGATCGAGGGCGATTATGCGGAGTTTCAGGGCTGCTCCTTCCGGAGCAGTCAGGATACGCTCTTTCTCGGCGCCTCCTACGGCTATTTCCGCGCGTGCATGATCGAGGGCAATACCGATTATATCTTCGGCTCCGGCACATATGTGTTTGATACCTGCGAGCTGCGGTTCAAGGGCTACAGCAGCGGCGCTGCCGGCGGATATATCACCGCAAACAAAAATGCAGGCAGAACGCTCTTTACAGACTGTACTGTGACCGCTGCCTCCGGCATGACGGTCAATCCGGGGTATTTCGGCAGACCGTGGGGCGATGCGGCAGATGTTGCGTTTGTCAATACCAAGCTGCAATATGAGGGCATCATTACCGGCGCGGGCTGGACGAAAATGAGCAACAATGCCCCGGAAAACGCAAAGTTCAAGGAATACGGCACGACCGCGAACGGCAATCCGGTCAACACCTCCGGCAGAGTATACGGGACGGTGCAGGGTTCGGCAAACGGTCTGGATACGAAAACCTATCTGGGAAGCTGGACGCCGTTCTATCTCAACGGCGGAACCCCTGTGGAGATTCCTGCAATCAGCGGAACACTGGTGCAGGAGCTCAGACCTGTGTATATGGGCTATGAGTGGAGCATTCATGAGCATGCACAGACCGGCGACCGCATTTTCGCTGACCGTGATTTCACATTCACGGAGCTGCCGGAGCTGCTCGCGGGCGGTGAGGCGATTCAGACGCCCTGCGATGCCAAAAAGCTGAGCGGCACGATTGCAGAATTTCAGGCCGGCGCAGATATTACGGTCTCTGTGCTGCTGGATACCCGTGTGGAGAAGCTCCCCGCGTGGCTGGAGGGCTGGACAAAGCTGGAGCCGCAGCCTCGCAGCAGCAATGATGTCGCATTCTATATCTATCAGAAGGATTATGCAAAAGGCGAGACCGCTGCACTCGGTGAGAACGGGCAGTCAAGCTACTGCGTGAATTATGCGGTGATTGTCACACCGGCGCGTCCGGCGGCGACCCTCGCGGGCGATGCGGACTGTGATGGGATACTGTCTGCGAAGGATCTGACCGTCCTGAAGCAGCATCTTCTGCACAGCCGCTCCCTGACCGGCAAGGCGCTTGCCAATGCCGACACAAACTGCGACGGTTCCGTCGATGCACAGGATGCGCGGCAGCTTCTGGAGCTTTTGCTCGGCAAATAAAGCGATTTCATATATGACAGACTGACGGCGCAGGAGAGCATCCTGCGCCGTCAATGTTATGTGTTATGCAGCATTTTTTCTTTTTCGCTTCCGGTAACAGACAGTACCGACCGCTGCAAGGGGAATCGTGATGCAGACAAATGCCTGCTTCACCGTGGAGGAAATGCCGGTTGCGACTTCGCCGTTCAGCGTGTTAGTAACATGCAGTGTGACCGGCCCTGTAAATGTGAATGCGAACGGAGTATCCGTATGCTGCCGCGGGTCATTCTCTCCGAGCTGAAAAACGGTTTCATATTGTCCGTGTGCCTCAGATATTCTAACCTGAATATTCTCCGGCAGCACGATCTCCGCTCTGTCATCATGCTTCAGGGTAAAGGTGCCGCCGCTCCGCGGAATCGGTGTCTGCTTGTCGCCGTTCTTTGCCCAGTCAAAGCCGCTGCCTGTGCCCGCATTCGGGAAGCTGATTGTGAACGTGAAATCCTCTGCACGGTTGCCGAGCGCACCCTCAACCGTTTTTTCGACAGTCAGGTATTTCAGGGACGGATCAATCTTCGTATTCGGAACACTCAGCGTATAGACATAAGCATCCTCGGTTTGTTCAAGCGTTCCGTTGTAGGAATCACTGATGAGCCGCGGCACACCGAGCGGCGAAATGCTGAAGATAATGTCATCTTTCAGTGGGGTGTAATTAAACGGTGCCTGTTTTTCGGTCAGGAAGAACACACTGTCGGTGTCAGCGAGCTTGATCGTGCGGCCGCTGTTTCCGCCGCAGATATCGACCGAGCCATTTTTCGTGACCATATCCTCAAAGCCTGTCATCGGCGCCTTGCATTTGACATAGCCCATGATTGAGGTCATTTCCTGCTTATACAGGGCAAAATGCGCGCCGCTGAGCTGTTCATCCGGGTCATCAGCGTCCAATTTTGCGATTCTGAATGTAAAGGGCTTATTGTACACATCAATAAAGCCGATGACGCCGTCTGCGCCGGGCTTGCTGTTTGCCCAATGCGAATCATTTATGTCCGCGGTACCCCACGCATTGCCGTTCTCATAAAGCAGCGAGATTGTATCGTCCTCGTTAATAACGAATTTCACTGTCTTTTGCAGTCCGACATAGCCTCTTGGGGCGAGGGTCTGCGTCAGGGTATAGGGCTGGCCTCTCTCGAAGCTGTACATCATGGTAATGAGGCCCTCTGTGTTAGAGGAATAGGTTCCGACGGTATTTCCGCTGCTGTCCTTCAGCGTAAACACACCCCCTGCGAGGGGCTGCTCGCTGTCCCACTTGAACAGTCTCAGCACAACGCCGCCGATGCGGGTATTGCTGATTGTATCTTCTCTTGCGGTGCTGCTGAGCGTCTGGCTGTCATACGATGCAACATATTCAAAATCGTGATCGTTTGGTTCGCCCGGCGGTGTTGCCTCATTTGTTCTTGTTGCAGTCAGCCAGAAGCTGTCGCCGTTGTCGAGCGGTGTGACCGTGCCGTAATTCGTAACTATGCCGTCTGCTGAAACGGTCGGGGAGGGCTCGCTGATTTTGACTTCTCTTACGGTATAGCCCTCGAAGCCGGTGCGCTTGCTGCCGTCGGCGTTGGGCTTCAGGGCAGTCCAGAAATAATGTGCTGTGGTTGCAGGCGCTTTGATCTGTCTGACAGAATCCGGGAGCAGCTCGCCGTCCGCGTAGACCGCCGTATAGATCGGCGCATGTGAGGTTGTCAGCGAGAGATCGCTCCACTGCTTTTTGACAGACAGGCTGTAGCCTTTTTTGTTGTGAATCTCAAGCTGCGGATTGACGTCCGCTCTGACTCTGCCCACATTGAGCTCATTTCCGTCGTACTCATAATATGACGGAATCATCTGGACGGAATAATCCTCCATCACCTTTTCGCCCATGACGCGCTCATAGCCTGCAAGGCCGTAGCCGGGCTTTGCGCTTTCCGTCACCCTGAATACCGAATTTACGGGCAGACCGGGTACAACGATCGTATAGCCGGACGGAATGGCAGAGATCGCGCCGAAGCCGGATGTGGAGAATGTCACGTTTTCGGCTGTGATGCCGTTGATCGGGGCTTCCTTCAGCGAATTCATGAGTGCGCGGCTGTAGGTCAGACCGGTCTCCTGGAAGGATTCGCTGTCAGGGTCGAATCTGCAAAGCTGCTTATTCGGAGACAGCACATGGTATTGATGCATATTGGCCGGTTCCATTTTGTCTGCGCTGATACTGACTGACGAGAGATACAGTCTGAAATCGAAGGTTGCCGGGTCATTTTTGATTTCGCGATTTTTCTCATCGAGCAGCTTTTTTGTGATAAAGAGGTCCTTGATGACGTCATCGTTCACATGGTTGTCAAAGGAAATGGTCGGCATGATCTCGGCTGACTGTTCTTCTGATGCATAGCTGGTGAGGTCGCCGATTACCTTTATTCTTCCATCTTCATCTGGAACCGGCTCGCCGTTGATCGTGACACTGTCGTAAACGGAGGAGTCAACTGCGCATTCAACGATCTTGTAGCGGATTGTACTTTCAGGGAACAGGATCACAGCGTTTCTGGTCGGGTTGATAAAGTAGATATTCTGGTAGGCCTCATCCTCGGTGAATCCGGGCGGCCTGTATCTTCTGACAAATGTCGGAGACTGATTGGAGTTCTGATACTGCACGCGGATGAGCTGATTGCTGTTTTCGAGAAGACGCCACTCGCCCTCCTCACCGTTCTCGCCATCCGGAAGGGTATAATAGATCTGGAACGGATATTCGAGGAAATCCAAATCCAGCAAGTCTGCGCCGCTGCCGCTCACGCTTTTGGAGACAACGACCTGACCGGGCGTTACAGCGGTGATGTTGAAGCGCATATGCAGGTTGGAAGCGCCTGCGCCGCGCTCCATGTAGAACACTTTCATGGTATGCTGCGAATAATCCTTGAACATCGGCTCAAAATTACCGCTGCCATCCTTGTCAAAATAATCCGAAAGGTATTTGTCCAGCGCATCCTGTGTCCAGTTGGTGTGCTCCTCCTTGTAATTCTCGGTAAAGATTTCGAGCAGGGTCGAATGCTCCAGCGTGCCGTGCGAAGTCGCTTTGTTCTTATCGAAGTAGACATCACCTGTCCGGAAATTGATTTTTCCCTCCATGGCCTTATGTGTACCGCCGAGGTCGAGCACGAGCTGACCGTCAACGTACAGCCAGAAATCGTCGTCACCGGTAAATTCAAAGATAATGTCATGTCCCCATGAATCCAGGCCGGAGGGCGTCTGAACAAAGTCCGCCTCCATTTCCATGCCGAAATAGAAATCCGCAAATTTCTCCTCATCTGTCTGGATCAGGTGCAGCCTTTCATATTTTCTCGGGTCGTCCTCAGAAAGCGGCCTTTCCAGTGCATCGTACAGATTGAGCGGGAGTTGGGAGGAATAGATATCCGGTGCTATGGTGTCATAGGGGAAAAACTGTCCGTGCTTTCGGGTGGTTGCGATTCTTTGTTCGTGCGTTCCCAGCTCACGGTATACAATAAAATCGGTTTCGCCGGTCGCGGCGTTCGTGTTGAATGAGGTGGTGCCGTCCGGGTTGGTCTTTTTGAGTGTGGCAAAGTTCTGGCAGCTATCGAATTCAAAGTATCCGCTGGCATCGTACTCACGCTCAAGGAACAGATGATTGACGGGGATTGCATTTGCGTATGCGGTCTGAAGATTTGCACCTGTTATCGTTTTGGGATAGCCGTATTCATTCAGAGAATTGCTGACCAGGCCGTGAACCAATTTGTCTATGGACTGACTTCCTCCGAAATACGGCATGGTAATCTCGCTGGAAGATGAATCTCCGTATGTCGAATTCGGCACATTATCCCAGTTCACCATTTTCATTTTGATGCCGTACAGATTGTTGTCAACGGTCGGGACAGAATACAGTCTGTCATTCAGATTCAGCGGCTCGCGGGTTGCGAAATAGATCGGGAAGGCAGCGCTCTCCGTGCAGGGGACGAGTCTTTTTTTGTCTGCACTCGGCTTCAGGCCGACATAGGAATAATATTTGTTATCCCATGCAATAATCGGTGAATAGAATTCGCCGTTTCGTCTGCCGGGCATGTTGACGCCGATGGGATCCTCCGAAAGCAACTGATTTCCGTTGAGCTGCGGCGCGAGATATTTCTCGGAATAGGGATTGTACAGCTCATAGTAATAGTTCGGTTCCTTGGTGACCTCGTCATAATATTCCGTAAACGTCCATTCCAGCGAGCTGGTGCCGTCGCCCAGCCACAGAATCTTGCCGCCGCTTGTGTAGCAGGGGTAGAGCTGGCCGTTGAAGTCTAAGGCGTAGATATCATATTGCAGGGTTGATTCATTCCAGATACGGGTATACATGATGACCGACTGGCCGTTCCTGATATCGGAAACGCTGACGCGGTCGGCAGAAAAGGTGAGCAGATCATCGTCGCTGAGGTCTGCAAAATTCAGAAGATTGAGCCATGTATTTGCATTGTTGTCCGATGACAGATTAAAATACGTGACCGCATTTTCTCCGTCATCCTCCATATGAAAGGTGAGGTAACTTCCGTTATAGGAGAGCTGAATTGCTCCGTTGCTGTCCGGATTGACCGTAAACGGAGTAGCCGCAGCTTCAGAATCGGTCAGAATCAGGCTGCTGCCGTCAACTGCGAGATATCTGGTTCCGCTGCCGGTTTCGGCGGAAAGCGTGTAGGTTTGGTCTGTGCCCGTGCCGTGGAACGTCCAGCGCGTGATTTCACTGCCCTCATCCACAAACAGCATCGTGCCTTCTTCTGTTTCGGAGTGCTGCCGGGTTACAATTTCGACCAGCGAATGGACACCGCCGTCCTCGCCGTTCTCGCCCTCAGCCATGAGCGCATAGCCGTGCGTGCCGCCGGTGTAGTTCATCAGGCCATAGGTGCAGTTGTTCAAAAAGATATTCACTGCAATGTTTTCAGTCAGTGAAAACCAGACCTGCCCATCATCATCATTGGCCTTGAATCCGGCGATCGGTTGTTCAGAGGTCGGGTTGCCGCTATTATTGGTGGTCTTTCTGTTCCAATAGTACTTGTCTCCGTTGATTGCAGCATAGAGCCGGAACTGATTGGAACTGGGGTGCTTTTCCAGCGTGAATACTGTTCTGTTGGCTTCTTTAGCTGCAAATCGCAGGCCGGTTCTGGCAGGGCTGCCGAAATCTCCGGTGTACATTTCTATGTAGTTTCTGGTGCCGTCAGCGTTCTTGAAATAGACATAAAACTGATTGCCCACGCCTGCATGCTCAAAGAACAGATTTGCGGAATTGGTGCTGACACCCTTTACGGTGGATTTGATACCTGTCCGGGTTTCGCTATGGGTGCCGCTGTCGTTATTGACATCTATGATCTCATTATAGATATAATAAGGACCGCCTCTGCTCGGATTGTTGGTATTTGCGTTGGCGAGCTTGCTGGCAACATAGCTGACATGAATGCCGTCGCCGTCTTCGCCGTGCTCGGCAAGATAGGAGATGATATCGTTTCTGACGATCTCATACACACTGAAGGCTTCGGCATAAAAGCTGATTTTGCCCTCCTCAGCGGTGAATTGGTAGATTCTCTCGCGCTCCCCGTCATCGCGGATATGCCAGAGCTCCAGCAAGCCGTCCGGGGGAATTGCAGGGTTGGTGATTTCAACGAGAATCGGGTTTTCCCAGCCCGGCTGGTATTCGGTTTCGCCGTTGGTGATCGTGATGTCGTATGCAGCAATGCCGTTATGCTCCTCTGAAACATCGACTGCCTCGGCAGTTGCACCCTCCGGCATCAGGCCGTCCAGCGTAATGACCTGCTCGGCCTCCTCGCCGTTCGGGTAGAGCTCAATGCTCTGCTGACAGAGCGGAACGGCCGCTTCCGGAGTTTCCGGTTCTGCGGGTTCGGCGGCAGCGGACGAATCTGCGGCGGCCTCCGCGGCAGCGCGCAGCGGCAGTGAGATACTGTTTACAGAGGAGAACAGCACAGCGGCTGCGCAGACAGCGCAGATCAGGCGTTCTGTGAATTTTATTTTCATGATTATCCTCATCCTCTCCGGTTTCCCATATGAAAAGAAATGAAATCAGAATCATTTTCCGCGGCAGAGCCTCTGCCGCCTGCTTTCAAAATTTGAACATGTGTTTCATGATAAAGCTATTCTATTATATTATAGCATATTATTCGGAAAAGTGCAATAGGTGCAGAAGAATAAAAATGCCGGTTACGCTTCATGGGAGTAAAACCGGAGGCCGGCACTGCCGGCTTATAGCATATTATTCGGAAAAGTGCAATAGGTGCAGAAGAATAAAAATGCCGGTTACGCTTCATGGGAGCAAAACCGGAGGCCGGCACTGCCGGCTTATAGTATATTACGGCGATTTTTTCAATATGTTTCAGGGAATCTGAAAAAAACAGTCCGCAAATTCGTATGGCGGCTAGGCTGCGTTCCGAAGTTCCATACAGATCCGCGCAATAACAGACGAAGCCCGGCACCGCAGATGAGATACTGCGGCGCCGGACTGTCTGTTTATGCCTCCTGCACAGGGGCGGGCGGCGTTTTTTCTTCATAGAGCGGGAATGACAGGCTGATCTTGAACAGATCGCCGTCGGTGCTGAGGTTCATCAGACCGTTTTGCAGAACAGTGAGGTCACGGGCAATGGAAAGGCCGAGACCGCTGCCCTCTGTGTGGCGGGAGCTGTCTCCGCGCACGAAGCGCTCCATCAGCTCATCGGCGGAGATGTTGAGCGGTGTTGCGGAAATGTTTTTCAGCATAATCTCCAGCATGTGGCCGTCTGTCGATACATCGAGGTAGACGCGCGTGCCGGAAAGCGCATATTTGCACGCATTATTCAGCAGATTGTCGAACACGCGCCAGATCTGCCGTCCGTCAGCCAGAATGGTCAGCGGCTCCTCCGGGATGCTCTGCATCAGTGTGAGGCCGTGCTGCGTGAGCTGTTCTTCATATTCGCCGGTAATCTGCCCGATCAAAACCTGAATGTTGGTCGGAACGAGCTCGACGGTCAGGTTTCCGGTTGAGGCCTTTGAGGCATCGACGAGGTCGATCGTGAGCTTTTTGAGCCTTGCGGCCTGTCTGCGCAGTACATCGAGGTATTCCGCGGCTGTCTGCGACTGCATCGGCTCCCGGCTCAGCAGATCGACATAATTGACGATCGAGGTCAGCGGTGTTTTTAGGTCATGCGAGACATTTGTGATAAGCTCAGTCCGCAGATGCTCGGCCTTGAGCTGCTTTTCGACGATCGCCTCAACACCGTCTGTGATGCCGTTGAGGGAGCGGTCAAATTCGGCAAAATTGTGCCGCAGCGGGATCGGATGCTTTGCCTCGGAGTAATCGCCCTTTGCGATTGCCTCTGCATGACGCCGCAGCTCACAGTAGGCATAGACACAGTAGAGAATGCCCAGAAGCGTGAGGATATCGACAATCAGGATCAGGGGCATCAGCTCGCGCATGAATATGACATTCACCGCACCGAGCACGATAACATACACGCCTGTCAGCAGCATTGCAGCCGCATTGTTCCGGAACAGCCGGAAGAACCGTTCAACCAGCCGGATGACGCCGAAGCTGCTCCAGAAGCTGTCTGACTTGATGCGGACAGCGGTCGTATAGAGCCAGAGAATGCAGAATGCCGCAATGCAGAGGATCATGCCGATGCTGAAGATCGCGACAATGCGGTAGGGCGAGCTATAGAGAATACGCATCACGAACAGAGCAGCAAGCAGCGCGATCAGCGGCAGCAGCCAGAACAGCTCAAACGGCATGCGGTGGATGTGGGTGACATGCAGCTCTCTGGAATAGGGCTTGTGTCCGGCGGCGGTACACATCAGGATGCAGGAGATCACCGTCAGCACCAGCAGCAGGAACATCGAGGCAGAGGCGCCCTCCGAATGCGCAAAGAGGCTGGAAAGAATCTGATAATTCGCACGGATCTGGTCATCGACGGGCATGTCTGCGGGGAGGTAGTAGAGGATCGAGACAACTTCATTCCGCTCCCGTCTTGCGCGGACGTTGATTTCAATGCTGCCGCTGAGCTTGGATTCGAGCTGTTCCGATTCTGCCCGGACATACTTGCCGCGCATTTTGTAATTGTAATATTCGGGCAGTGTTACATTGAACTGCTCGGTTTTTCCGTAATGCGACACGAGCACGGCAGTCTTTTGTTCGGCTTCATCGGCCGTGCCTTCAAAATCCGTCAGATTGTCGGTTTGATCCTGATAATAGAGATTCGCCAGATCGCCGCGTTCCATGTATTCCCGGATTCCCGGCTGATTTCGCCCGGTATCCGCTTCCGTGTCCTCTGCGCTGCCTGCGGGCGTATCCCCCTGCACGGCAGTTGTAACAGCAGGCTTTTCCGCAGCATCGTCTGCGGCCTTAGCGGCTGTCCGGAGGGGCTTTGACAGAACCGTATAGTCACAGCCCTCGCCGAATTCCGCTTCATAGTCAAATTTTCTTGCATCGGCAGCGGAATCGAACAGCACGGCCGACTGCATCGGGTCAGAGAGGATCATTGCCGGAAAGGAATTTTTATACGCATCGTTAAGCTGCTGATCGGAAAAATACCAGATCAGAAACTCGCTGGGATCATCCAGCCCAAAGTCGTAGCTGCCGGCGAACAACTGCGGAAGCTCTGCGGCCGGATTTCTGATCTGCCGGCGCACCTCATATTCCTCCGCATCCAGATACAGATTCTGAATATCGACATCGGAGCAGAGCAGTGAAACCTGATTGATGCCGTAATCGGGGTCATTGGTGAGGAGCAGGCTGCCGTTCTGGTCAGTCGCGACGAAGCGCAGATTCGTTCCGTTCGGGTCAAAATGCGTGCGGTAATAGGAAAGTGTGCCGTCCAGACCGCTGAGCGAATCGTCCTCCTTCAGTCTGGCAGTTTCCGTCAGATATTGGATGAGCGCAGACTGATCGTCCTGATAGGAGCGGTTGAGAAAGGAATGGTTGAAGCTCACCTCATCCGGTGCGAATCCCAGACCGATATTAAACAGCACCAGCACCATGGAGATGCCGAGCAGCCAGAGCAGCACGATGGATGTCACGATCGAAGCGATGCGCAGACCGGGAGAATACTTTGTGTAATTGTGAATAATAATCACCCTCTAAAGCGGCAGTCAGGGCTTTTCGAGCTTATAGCCCTGCCCCCACACAACCTTGATTTGTCTGGGCTCCTGCGGATTGATCTCCAGCTTTTCGCGCAGGTGCCGGATGTGTACGGCAACGGTGTTTTCCGAGCCGATCGGATTGGCTTTCCAGACGGCGCTGTAGATCTCACGCGGCGGAAAGACCGTCCCGACATTGTGCATCAGCAGCGAAAGAATCTCGTATTCGATCGGGGTGAGCGCGACGGGAACGCCGTCGAGCGATGCCGAGCGCGCCTTCATATTGAGCGAAATGCTGCCGACGGTCAGGATATTCGGGGCATCGGTTTCGGCGGCGCCGAGCCGCAGGTAACGCCGGAGCTGCGAGCGTACTCTCGCGACGACCTCCGCCGGTGAGAACGGCTTAGTGATATAGTCATCCGCACCGACATTGAGGCCGAGAATCTTGTCCGAATCCTCTGATTTGGCGGTCAGCAGAATGATCGGTACATTGCTGTTTTTCCGGATTTCGGTCATGGCAGTAATGCCGTCCATTTCGGGCATCATGATATCCATGAGAATGAGCTGCAAATTCTGCTCCGAGGCGATCTGTACGGCCTCTCTGCCCGAATAGGCGCAGACGGTTTCCCAGCCCTCTGCCCGCAGGTAAATGTTCAGTGCAGACACAATATCCTTTTCGTCATCGCAAATCAAAATTGTTTCCATATCTGTATCTCTCCTTTTTTCAAATACTTCCCTTTTTTGATATCTGTACGGATCGGTTCCCCCTGTATATTTATTATACAATGTTCTGCAAAAAGATGCAAGACCCGATTCTAAAGACTTTCTTAAAACTGTCATAAAAAAATGTGAGCATTGCAGAAAGGTGCAGAGAAACACGCTTTGGATTGACTTTTCCGCCGATTTGCGTTATACTATAGACAGAATTGGAGGGATATGCATGCTGGAGGTGACGCTGCTCGGAACGGGCGGCACCATGCCGATGAAAAACCGCTGGCTGACGAGCTGTCTTGTCCGGCACGAAGGCCGCAGCATCCTCATCGACTGCGGTGAGGGGACACAGATTGCGCTGCGCTGTGCAGGACGCTCGGTGCAGCGGCTCGACCTGCTCTGCATCACGCATTATCACGCCGACCACATAAGCGGACTGCCGGGTCTGCTGCTCTCAATGGGGCTGGACGGCCGCACCGAGCCGCTGACGATCGCAGGGCCGCGCGGCCTGGCACAGACAGTATCGGGGCTGCGGGTAATCGCGCCGGAGCTGCCGTTTCCGCTGCGGCTGACCGAGCTGAGTGCGCCGGAGGAAATACTGGATTTTGCCGGGCTTTCGGTCACCGCCTTTGCGGTGCAGCATACAATGCCCTGCTACGGCTACCGGCTGCATCTGCCGCGTGCCGGAAAATTCGACCCGGTGCGTGCAAAGGAAAACAATGTGCCGCTGCGCGTCTGGGGAACGCTGCAAAAGCAGGAGACCGCCGAGCTGGACGGTACGGTGTATCATCAGTCGCAGGTGCTCGGCCCGCCGCGCAGGGGCATTACGCTGACCTACTGTACCGATACAAGGCCTGTTCCGGCAATCCGGAAGCATGCCGACAGCGCCGATCTTCTGATACTGGAGGGCATGTACGGCGATGACGAGAAGCGCGATAAGGCGCTTGAAACCAAGCATATGCTCTTTTCGGAGGCGGCTGAGATTGCTGCGGAGGCAAATGCGAAGCGGCTCTGGCTGACACACTACAGCCCGTCGATGCCCGACCCGGAAGCCTATCTTCCCGCTGCGCAGGCGATTTTTCCGGAGACAATCTGCGCAAGGGACGGCGAAACGGCGGAGCTGCGCTTTCAGGAGGAATGAACCGTGAACCATACCGGAACTGCACCGATCGGAACGGAACGGCTGCTGCTGCGCCCTTTTTGCAGCGATGATCTGCATGATATGCTTGAAAACTGGATTGCCGACCCGGCCGTGCAGCATGAATACGGCGAGCCGTGCTATGAAACAGAGGCGGACGCGAAGGCGCTGCTGCAAAAGTGGCTGGCGGCTTATGATGATCCCGCATTTTACCGCTGGGCGGTCATTGAGCGGCACAGCGGACGCAATATCGGGCAGATCGCCTTCTGCCGTGTGTATGATGACTGCAAAACCGCCGAGATTGAATACTGCATCGGGCAGAAATACTGGGGGAACGGCTATGCGGGCGAGGCGCTTTCCGCATTGATCGCACATATTTTTGCACATACCGGATTTGAAAAGCTGGAGGCCTATCACCGCGCTGCAAACCCGAAATCGGGCAGAGTGCTGGAAAAATCACCGATGCACCGCACGGAAACAGTCGAGCGTTTCCGCAGGGCGGGGGAGCAGCCGGCGGGCGAAATCTGCTACTGCATCACGCGGGAGGAACTGACATGAACAATATTTCGATTGCACGCGAAACAATCTGCATCACCGAACAGGGAAGCTATGCGCTGAACGGAAAGACCGTCAGCCTGCCGGACATGAATTTCAGGCAGGTGACCGTGCTGACGCCGGAGCAGGGCGCCGCGCTGACGGCAGCATTTCAGCCGCGAAAGGACGCGATGTGCCGGATTGAGGTGACGGCGGAGGATTCGTTTTCCGCGGCGCAGGCCATGGGTGGAGTGCCGCTGGTGCTGAATTTTGCAAATGCGCATCATGCGGGCGGCGGCTTTATGCTCGGTGCAAATGCGCAGGAGGAGGCGCTCTGCCGGTGCAGCACGCTCTATGCCTCATTGACCGCAGAGTCCGCAAAGGAAATGTATCACTATAATAACACGCATCTGAGCGCGGTTGAATCCGATTATATGCTGCTGTCGCCGGAGGTCTGTGTCTTCCGTGACCACAAATGCGAGCTGCTCGAACAGCCGTTTGCCGCAGCGGTCATCACCGCACCCGCCCCGAACCGCAGAGGTGCGGCGCTCTTTGCGCGGAAAAAGACAATCCGGGATACCTTCCGCCGCCGCATCCGCATAATTCTCGCGGCAGCGGCGCAGTACGGATACCGCGAGCTTGTGCTCGGCGCATGGGGCTGCGGTGCGTTCGGCAATCAGCCGAATGAAGTCGCCGGAGACTTCCGGCATGTGATTGTCAAGGAGAAATACGGCTCTGCCTTCGACCGCATCCGCTTTGCGGTCTACGGCAATCCGGAGGGGCGGAATATCCGCGCATTTGCGTCGGAATTCGAGAAGGAAACCGGAAAAGCCTGAACAGGGGGAGCTATCATGCGGCTGCAAATCATTCCGCCCGCGCCGGTGCAGACGGCTCTCAGCATGCTGAATGCCGCGGGCTTTGAAGCATATATCGTCGGCGGCTGCGTGCGCGATGCACTGCGCGGGGCGGAGCCGCATGACTGGGACTGCACGACCAATGCAAAGCCGGACGAGATCTGCGCCTGCTTCCGGGATTATCATGTCATCGAAACGGGATTGCAGCACGGCACGGTCACGGTCGTGATCGAACATATGCCCATTGAGATCACGACCTACCGCATCGACGGGGTGTATGCAGATCACCGCAGGCCGGATTCAGTGACGTTCACCGATTCGCTGACCGATGACCTCGCCCGCCGCGACTTTACCGTCAATGCGATGGCGTATCATCCGGAAAAGGGACTGATCGACCCGTTTCACGGCGCAGATGACCTGAAAAGCGGCATGATCGCCTGCGTCGGGAATCCGCATGACCGCTTTGATGAGGACGGCCTGCGCATTCTGCGCGCGATGCGGTTTTCGTCGGTGCTGAATTTCGAGATCGCACCGGAGACCGCTGCGGCAGTTCATGAACAAAGAACACTGCTGCATCATATCTCCGCCGAGCGCATTGATGCCGAGCTGACAAAGCTGCTCTGCGGTGCCGGGGCGGAGCGCGTGCTGACGGATTTTGCGGATGTGCTGTTCACGGTGCTGCCGGAGCTTGCACCGATGCATGGCTTTGACCAGAAAAATCCGCATCATGACTATGATGTATATACGCATACGCTGAAGGCCGTCGCGGCTGCACCGCCGGAGCCGGTTCTGCGCTGGGCGGCGCTGCTGCATGACGCAGGCAAGCCGCACTGCTTTACCGAGGACGAACGCGGCGGGCATTTCTACGGGCATGCGGCAGTCTCCAAGGAGATCGCAAGGCGGGCACTCCATGCGATGAAATGTGACCGGAAGCGCCTTGACCGCGTGCTGCTGCTCGTTGAGCGGCATGATACCGTCTGGAACGGCACTGACAGGCAGCTCAAGCGCACGGTCCGTCAGATCGGCTTTGACGCGGCGTATCAGCTCGTTCTGCTGCATCGGGCGGATGTCACCGCACAGGCCGCATGCCACCGTGCTGAGCGCATCGCAGCGGCAGACAGCATGCTCGGCCGTCTGGAGGCACTGAAGGCGGCAGATGCCTGCATGAGCCTCAAAAAGCTCGCCGTCACCGGCGGTGATCTGCTGGCACTCGGCGTACCGCAGGGGCGGGAGATCGGGCAGAAGCTCAATCTGCTGCTCGAACTGGTCATGGAGGGCGCGCTGCCCAATGAACGGGAGGCACTGCTCCGATATCTCAAACAGAAAGGATGACTGTTATGAAACGCAGAAAAGCACTGCTGCTGGCCGCAGCGGCTTCACTCGCCCTGACGGCGGGACTGTGCGGCTGTGATAAATACGGCGGCTGGGGCAATCCCGGTACGGCAGCCTCCGGGGTGGAGTCCGGAACGAAGATTTCGCTGAATTCCTCTCTGCCGGACGTCCATTCGTTTACTGCCGGAACGATCGGCGGGGGAAGCTATACGGAATCGCTGCTTGCCTCCGCGGATGTGACCGTCATCAACATCTGGCAGACAACCTGCCCGCCCTGCATCAAGGAAATGCCCGATCTGGCGCTGCTGGAGGGGAATCTGCCGGACAATGTGCAGCTTTTGACATGGTGCCTTGACGGCAGCTATAACAATGCCAAAGCTAAACAGATTCTCAGTGAGGCAGGCTTCGGCGGCGAAACAATCATATCATGGAGCGGCGATCTGGATAAGCTGCTCGAAAAGATCATGTATACGCCGACGACCGTGTTCCTCGACAGCGAGGGCAATATGGTCTGCGAGGAGATCATCGGCAGCGGCGACGTCATTACGAAATATACCGAGCATATCAATGCCGCTCTGCGCGCACTGGGCAAGGATGAGATCCGGCTTGGCCAAACCTGATACTAACCGAAAGGAGCTTTTTTCCATGCACCCGATTCAGCATCTCCGCACGGTGACGCAGCACCGGCATATGGTTCTGCGGCACTGCATCAAGGCCGGCATCCCCCTTCAGGGCTTGCTGCATGACCTCTCAAAGTTTTCCCCGACTGAGTTTATCCCCGGTGCGCTGTACTGGCAGGGAACCCGCAGCCCGAATGAGGCGGAGCGCGAACGGCTGGGATATTCCCGCGCATGGCTGCATCACAAGGGCCGCAACCGGCATCATTTTGAATACTGGATCGACGTCAATCCGCAGTCGAAGCGCTATGAGCCGGTCGAGATGCCGACGCGCTACCTGATTGAGATGTTCTGCGACCGTGTCGCCGCAAGCAAGATCTACCGCGGCGCGGATTACAAAGACAGCGATCCGCTGGATTACTTCCGCAAGGGAATGGAGCGCGGCCGGCCGATTCATCCGAAAACAGCGAAAAAGCTGCATTTTCTGCTGAAGATGCTCGCGGAGCAGGGCGAGGACGCGACCTTTCGCTTTATCCGCCGCATGAAAAAATAGTTCCCTGAAAATCAGAAAAAGCACTTGACAAATGCTTTTTTTTCTGATAAAATAGTAAGGTACGGTTTGACCGTATCCGGCCTTGTGCCGATTCCTTGTCCGCCCGAAATTTGTTGAACGGACGGGCTTTATCCAGAAGGAGGTGTATCTACTATGGCAAAGCTGTCTGCAAGCTATGAGCTGATGCTTGTGCTTTCCATCGCCAAGGGTGAGGAAGCAGTCCAGTCCACATGGGCAAAGTTCAAGGAGCTCATCGAAAAGAACGGAGAGCTCGGCGAAGTGGAAGAATGGGGCAAGCGCAAGCTCGCATACCCGATCAACTACGAGACCGATGCTTACTACATCGTCGCAGGCTTCACATCCGCCCCGGATTTCCCGGCTGAGCTGGACCGTGTGATGAACATTACCGACGGTGTGCTTCGCTCCATGATTACCGTGAAGGAGTAATCAAAGCAATCCAAAAGGGAGGTTCGGTTTATGCTGAACAAGGTTATCCTGATGGGACGTCTGACCCGTGACCCTGAGTTTCGGCAGACCCCTTCCGGCGTGGCTGTTTGCCGCTTCTCTATTGCAATCAACCGCCAGTTTACCAATAAGCAGACCGGCGAACGCGAAACGGATTTCGTGGATTGCGTTGCATGGAGAAGTACCGCAGAGTTTGTTTCCCGTTATTTTAATAAGGGCAGCATGATTCTGGTCGAGGGCAGCCTGCGCAATGACAACTATACCGATAATAACGGCGTGAAGCATTATCGCATGAATGTTCAGGTCGATAACGTCAGCTTCTGTGAATCCAAGGCGAATTCTCAGGGCGGCGGTTACGGCGACGGCGGCTACGGTCAGCCGCAGGGCGGTTATGCACCGCAGGGCGGCGGCTACGGCCAGCAGGGCGGCGGTTATGCACCGCAGGCTCCGCGGCAGTTCGCAGACCCCCAGCAGTCACGCCCCGCTGCACCCGCACAGGATGCCGCAGAGATCGGTAATCTCGGTGATTTTGAAGAAATCCTCAGCGACGGAGAAGTTCCGTTCTGAGCCGGCGCTATCGGCGCCGGAATCCTTGAATGAAAAAGTTTCCTGATAGGGAGGGAAAAGACTTATGCCTATGGATCATGAAAGACCGCAGCGCGGCGGCAAGAGACCGCGCAGAAAGGTTTGCATGTTCTGCGTTGATAAGGTGCAGAGCATCGACTACAAGGACATCAACCGCCTGAAGAAGTGCATGACCGAGCGTGCAAAGATTCTGCCCCGCAGAGTTACCGGCACCTGTGCATTCCATCAGCGTCAGCTCACAACCGCGATCAAGCGCGCAAGATACGTTGCTCTGATTCCGTATACTGCTGACTGATCGTTCATATCAGAAACAAAAGCATCCGGTTTTTGCCGGATGCTTTTTTATTGCGGATTTGCTGCGCACACAAAAGCCTGTCCCGGCTGCGTCAGTCAGGACAGGCTCCGTTTGTATACAGGGAACAGGGCGGCTCACGGCTCGATTTGATAGAGCTCCGCGGCATTTTCCTTTGTCGCGAATTCGGATACCGCTGCCACGCGCACACGCATCGTTCTCTGGCCGAAGGCAATCTCAATGAGGTCGCCGACCTTGACTTCGTAGGATGCGCGGGCAGGCTTTCCGTTGACGGATACTCTGCCTGCATCGCAGGCTTCGTTTGCGACGGTGCGCCGCTTCATCAGACGGGAAACCTTGAGATATTTGTCAAGTCTCACTTTTTATTCACAGCTTCCTTCAGATGCTTGGATGCACGGAAGGCGGGTGCTTTCTTCGCGGGTGTCGTCATCGGGTTGCCGGTTCTGGGATTCTTGGTCTCCTTGGCCTTCCGGTCATGGATTTCAAATGTGCCGAGTCCGGTCAGGTGAACCTTTTCACCTGCGATCAGGGACTCAATGATGACGGATGTGACGAGCTCCAGCGCATCATCCGCTTCTTTTCTGGTGCAGTTGCCCTTCTGCGCCAGCGCACTGATCAGTTCGATCTTAGTCATTGTTCGATCCTCCACATAGCATCTCTTTAATATTATAATAATATATGCTGCATCCGCTGCGTCGGTGCGGGTGCGTTCAGGGAATTTGTCAAGCCGGCGATGTCGGGTCGGGCTGCTGCTGTGCAGACTGTTTTGCCCGCATCCAATATGTGTCGAGCGTTTCGATCGGGAGTTCGGCCATATCAAGTCCGTCTGCGCGGACAAGCCGTTCTGTTTCGGCAAAGCGCCGCAGGAATTTCGCGGAGGCGCCGTTCAGCGCGGTTTCGGCATCAATATGCAGATGCCGAGCGGTATTGACGCAGGAGAAAAGCAGATCACCGAGCTCATCCTCTATGGCCTGCTGATCGCCCTGCTGCATGGCGGCCTCCAGCTCATCCGTTTCCAGGCGGATATAGCGGAAAGCATCCTCAGCATTTTTCCAGTCCATACCGGCTCTGCCGGCACGCTTGCCGAGCTTTTGCGCATACATCAGCGCCGGGAGCGCCTTGCAGACGCTCTCCAGTGTTTCGGCCGCAGTTTCCTGATGCTTGGTTTCCTGCTTGATGCTGTCCCAGTTTTTGAGCACCTGCTCGCTGGTCTCAGCGGTCACATCGCCGAACACATGCGGATGCCGGATCACGAGCTTTCTGCACACCTCATCGCAGACATCGCCGAAGGTGAAATGTGCCTGCTCGGCCTCGATCTGGCAGTGAAACACGACCTGAAGCAGGACATCTCCCAGTTCCTCACGGAGCATCGGCACGGAATCCATGTTGATTGCCTCGATGACCTCATAGGTCTCCTCCAGAAAGTCCTGCCGGATACTCTGATGCGACTGTTCCTTATCCCACGGACAGCCGTTTTCGCTGCGCAGAACCTGCATGATTTCCAGCAGCTCTGCGATGCCGTAATGCGGACAATCCCGCAGTCTGGCGAGAGTTTCTTCGCTCGTTCTCATATTGTTATAATTCTACCTCATTTTTTAATAAAAAGCAAGTGTTTCAACAATGAAACAGTGAAGTTCCAAATTTCACACAAAATAAGCAAACGGATTCGCAATGTATTTATGCAGGTTTGTATAAAATATTTATTTAAACTGTTTGCGGAATCACAGCCGGTCGATAAATCCGACGCGGCGGTAGACCTTCTGAAGTGACTTTCTGGTGATGCGGAAGGCCTGACCCGCGCCCTCGGTCATGCACTGCGTCAGATATGCCTTGTCCGCAATCAGGCGTTCATATTCGGCCTGAACCGGTGCGAGGTGATCGGCGACCGCCTCACCGACGGCGGCTTTGAAGGGGCCGTAGCCCTGTCCGGCGAATTCTGCGGTGATTTCGTCCATTGTTTTGCCGGTTACGGCGCCGTAAATGGTCATCAGATTATTGATGCCGTCCTTGCCTTCTCTGAAGCAGACCTCGGTTTCGGAATCGGTGACTGCGCGCTTGAATTTGCGCAGGATCGTGTCCTTGTCATCGAGGATAAAGACGCATGCATTCACATTCTCATCGGATTTGGACATTTTCTTTGTCGGATCCTGAAGCGACATCAGTCTTGCGCCCTGCTCCGGGAAGTAGCCGTCGGGAACGGTAAAGGTGTCGCCGTAGCGCTGATTGAAGCGCTGTGCGATGTTGCGGGCAAGCTCAAGGTGCTGCTTCTGATCGGCGCCGATCGGCACGAGATCTGCATTATATGCGAGGATATCCGCAGCCATCAGCACGGGATAGGTAAACAGTCCGGCGTTGATATTATCGGCGTGACGCGCACTTTTGTCCTTGAACTGTGTCATGCGGTTCAGCTCGCCGAACATCGTCGAACATGAGAGCACCCAGCTCAGCTCGGCGTGATGCGGATTCTGGCTCTGCACGAAGGTGATGCTGCGCTTGGGGTCGATGCCGCAGGCGAGCATGAGCGCAAAGGCGCGCATGGTATTTTTCCGCAGCTCGGCAGGCTCCTGAAGCACGGTGATTGCGTGCAGGTCGGCGATGCAGTAGATGGAATCGAAGTCATCCTGTAATTTATGCCAGTTGCGGATTGCACCGATATAGTTGCCGAGCGTAAACACGCCGGTCGGCTGAATGGCGCTGAAAATGCGCTTTTTCGGTGCAGCGGTCGGTTCAGACATGGTACATGCTCCTTTTGAATTAGTTTTTCGCTGCGGCATCTGTGCCGATGCCGGCAGCCTGATCCTTGAGCTGAGCGCCGCGGAGCTCGTTCATGACACGGTGGTAGAGATTCTTGAATACGCGCTCCTCCTGCGTACCGGCAGCGGTCTCGGAATCAAGCTCCAGACGGTAAACGCCGGCGGTTGTCAGGATATAAGCATAATGGATTCTGCCGGCGGGCAGCTCGAAGCTTTTGACCGGCTCCAGCTTTTCGATGAAATTCGCGGCATTGGCGACAAATACGCGGGCAGCCTGCACGACGCCGGGATAGCGCTGTGCTGCGCCGGAGTAGTCTCTGCCGTTGCTGAAATAGAGGTTTGCAGCGCCGTTGATGTAGCAGGCGAGGGTCGTGATGACCGTCGGAGCCATCGGCATGTCAACAATAACGCCGTAGACCGTGCTGGTCTTCATAAACTGCGTGAAATTGGAAGGGGAGAGGTGCAGCGCCTGAAATCTCGTCGAGAGAAACTGCTTGCTGACCGGAACCCGTCTGGAAAAATTCTTCTGATCTGCCATGATTGTGAAATCCTTTCTCATATGTTTTGCGCGAACTGCCGCGCGCTTGAAACGGCAATCCGGCAAAGATGTTTTTATTATAACACATATTTGAGATTTTTGCAACATATTTTTGAGTATTCGGCATATGAAAAAACGAACGTTTTAATGATATGCAGCATCAATTCCTGATCGGAGGTCATGAACATGAGACAGCAAACGGTACTGCGCGGTGCAGTCTGGCTGATGATATCCGCTGCGGCGGCAAAGCTGCTCGGCGCGGTGTTCCGCATTCCGCTGACGGCGATGCTGGGCGGCGCGGGCATGGGGTATTTTTCCTGTGCATACGGATTATTTCTGCCGGTTTTTGCGCTTTCGGTCACGGGCATGAACACGGCTGCTGCTGCGCTGACGGCACAGGCGCTTGCACGCGGAGACACAGCAGAGGCTGAGGGCATTGCACGGGCAGCGCGCCGGATGTTCGGGCGGGCTGGCTTTGCGGGGAGCGTACTGCTGTTTCTGTTTGCGCGGCCGCTCTGCACGGCTGTGCTGCACAATCCGCATGCTGCGCCGGCAGTCATGCTGTTTGCACCGGCGGTGTGGTTTTGCTGCATGAGCGCGGTGCTGCGCGGGCTGCACGAGGGCTGCCGGCAGATGATCCCGACGGCGATCTCGCAGGTGACAGAGGGAATCGGACGGGTAGTGTTCGGGCTGCTGCTGGCGGCACTCGCAATGCGGTATCCTGACAGGGTGCAGCGGTTTCTTCCTGCCGGAACACCGCCGGAGGCAGCGGGTGCAGCGGCGGCGATCTTCGGTGTCACACTGTCCGCTGCTGCCGGAACGCTGACACTTGCTCTGTTCCCGCGCTGTATTCCGCGGCTTCCGTATGCACAGCGGCTTCCGGCAGTGCGGATGCGGGAGGTGCGCCGCGCGCTGCTGACGCTTCTGCTTCCGGTCGCTGCGGCTTCATTGGTCACGAATCTGACAACGCTGGTCGATCTCGCAACGGGACTGCGCGGGCTTTCCGCGGGCATTCTCCGTACACCGGAGCGATTCGGCCTGTCCGCCGATGCAGCGGCAACGGAGGCGGATGCGCTGGCAAATTTCTGTTACGGTGCGTATTCCGGTTTGGCTGTTACGGTGTTCAATCTGGTGCCGGCAGTGACGAACATGCTGGGGAAAGCGGTGCTGCCGGCATTTGCAGAGCAGTCTGCGCAGGGCTGCCGCACCGGCATGCAGCAGCATGCGGAGGATGTCATGCGGCGGACGGCGTTCATCGCAGTTCCGGCGGGACTTGGCATCTGCGTGCTTGCAAAGCCGATTCTGCAATTTCTGTTTGCATCGCGGCCGCTGGAGGCAGAGACCGCAGCGCCGGCGCTGTCGGTTCTGGGCATTGCGGTGATTTTTACGGCAATGAGCTGTCCGCTGTTCAGCATGATGCAGGCCTCCGGGCATGCCGGCGATACTGTGACCGTCATGCTGTACGGCGCCGGCGTGAAGCTGATCGGAAACCTGCTTCTGATTCCCCGGACAGGACTGTGCGGCGCGGCATTATCCACATTACTGTGCTATCTGACAGTGCTGATCGGGAGCGCATATTTATTTGTGCGCCGAACGGGTCTGCATCTGCGGCTGTTCCGGAGCATTGCTGCCGTATCGGTGTGCGGCATTGCCTGTGCGGTTACGGCCTGCATGCTGTATCCGCAGCTTTCGGGGCTTCCGCAGCGTGCAGCACTGCTGCTGAGTATTGCCTGCGGCGGTGCAGTTTATCTGCCGGCTGTGCGGCTGGCTTGTCGATAAAGTGTCTCCGACTGAAGTCTGGGGGCAATGTCCCCGGCAGGGGTTTGGGGACGGAGTCCCCATTCCGGATCATCGCGCAGCGACACCTTTTTCGACAGACTGAACGCCCTGCCGGTTTCCGGAACCGGCAGGGCGGCATAGCATGCAGATAAATACGATTCCCCAAAGCCTTTCAAACAGCGCTGCCTGCCTCCTTCGCGGAGATCGACTTCCGCTCCCAGAACACCATCATCGCAACGTACTGCGTATAGGTCAGCCCGATCTCATCGGGATACGGCCTGTATTTCTTGATGATCTCCCGTGAGCAAGCTTAAAGCGGAAAGCAAAGCTGTTTTTTGAGCCTCAGCCTGTCATATTCGGTTTCCTGCATATCATTTTCCTTCTGATGCAATCAGTGCCCGCACAGCCGCTTCCTGTTCAAACAGTATGCAGCCGCCGGTGTGGTATTCCGTCAGCATGCCGCCGTTCTGCAAGGCGCGGAACAGCTTTGACTGCATGACTGCCCGGAGCGAATGCGTCTTCACGCTGATATCCGAAAACGGCGAAAACGGGCACGGTTCAGCCCCGCCGTATGCATTGATATGGAAAAAGCCTCTGCCCGCCGCAAGGCAGCCGCCGGATGATTTCTCATCGCCGGGGAAGCACAGAAAAACAATATCCGGATACTGCTCCCGCAGTTCGGCAGCTCTTGCAGCATGCATTTCCCGCACGGCATCGTCCGGGGCAAGCGCCGCAGCATCGGCTCGCCGCCGGCCAGCAGGATAAACCCGATACCGGTTTCAGCCGCTTCACGGAACACGCGGCTCCATTCTGCGCCGGTGAGCTGACCCGCCGTGCTTTGCTCGTGGCAGCTATGATTCGCACGCGCATAGCACCCCGCGCAGTGCAGATTGCACCGGCTTGTGATGCTGCAAATCAGAAACGGCGGGACATGCAGACCGTCCTTTGCAAGCGCGGCCCGGCGCTTTGCGGCTTTTTGGCATGTGCCGCATAACGCAGCATGAATGCCGATTCCTTTGGGTTGCTGAGAGATGCGCGGAGGATTTCCTTAACCGTGTGCGCGACTCCCTGCGCCAGATATTCCTCCAGCCGGAATTCCGTCATACGCTGCACAGGCTTTCAGTGCTGCGATTGCTCGTAAGCAGCACGGACGGCCTTGGCAAGCTGATCGGCACAGGAGGTCGGGCGTCTGCCGCAGAGATTGCCCAGCAGCTTTTCCTCGATTGCACTGACCGTCCAGCCGTCCACCAGCTTGGAAATCGCTTTCAGATTGCCGTTGCATCCGCCGATAAACACGATATTCGTGATGACGTCATCCTCGATGTGAAAATGAATCTCCTGTGCGCAGACCATTTCCGTTTTGTAAACAAAATCCATTTACAGCAGCTCCTTTCGGCACCACCGCACAGAGCTGGTGGTGTTTCCTTAGCATTGATGGTGGAAGTGCCCCTATCCTCCCACTGTTGGAACGAAAAATGTATTCCGCACTTTGCGGCGTGCGGTCGGGGGCGCTGCCTCCGAATCCCGTGAGCTTTTGATTGGGCGCTCAGCAGCCTGTGCGAAAGCTGCGGGCTGCCTGCTCACATTTTCCCGATCTCTTCGAGCAGCGCGTCCACAATCTGTTCTTCGGGAATTTTCCGGAGTACTTCGCCCTTTTTGAATAGTACCGCGCAGCCGTCGCCGCCTGCTATGCCGATATCAGCCTCTTTCGCCTCACCGGGGCCGTTGACCACGCAGCCCATGACTGCGACCTTGATATCCTTTTCGCAGCCGCGCAGCGCCTCCTCGACGCGGTTTGCCGCAGAGATCAGGTCGATGCGGGTTCTGCCGCAGGTCGGGCAGGAGACAAGCTGCACGCCGCCGCGTTTGCCGATTGCCCGGAGAATATCCTGCGCCGCCGCGATCTCACGCACCGGGTCAGCCGTCAGCGATACGCGGATGGTCTCGCCGATGCCGTCGCAGAGCAGTGAGCCGATGCCGGCCGCGGATTTGATCAGTCCCATGCGCTCGGTGCCGGCTTCGGTCACGCCCAGATGCAGCGGGTAATCGCAGCGCTCCGCAGCGAGGCGGTAGCAGGCGATCATATTCTGCACATCGGAGGATTTGATCGAGATGACGATGTCATGAAAATCGCACCGTTCAAGCAATTCTGCGTGATGCAGTGCGCTCTCGACCATTGCCTCCGGGGTCGGCCCGCCGTATTTCGCGAGCAGCGCCTTCTCGACGGAGCCGGAGTTTACGCCGATGCGGATGGGGATATTTTTATGCAGACATTTCTCCGCGACAGCCTTGACTCTGTCCATGCCGCCGATATTGCCGGGATTGATGCGGATTTTGTCAATGCCCGCGTCAGCCGCAGCGAGGGCGAGCTTCCAGTCGAAGTGGATATCCGCGACAAGGGGGATCGACACGGCCTCTTTGAGCGCGGGGATCAGCGAAACAGCGTTCATATCGGGAATCGCGGCACGGAGAATCTCACAGCCTGCGGCTTCAAGTGCCTTTGCCTGCGCGACCGAGCCGGGAATATCATCGGAGCGGGTATTGAGCATGGACTGGATGTAGATATGCTTGCCGTCGAGGGTACAGTCACCGACGCGGACGGGATGCAGGTTTCTCATTCGGAATCGTCCTTTCTGTTTTCTTTTTTGTTGAATTCGAGCAGGGTAATTTTGCCGCATGTGACGACCGTTACGGAGCCGGGGTCATGGGGATATTTGCGGGAAACGGGGATGCGGTATTTGCCGTCGGGGAGATAGACAATGGCTTTTTCGCCGGTGAAGGTGCGTTCGGTGTGGTGAACGGGAATTGTCGAAACGGCAGCAGAATCGTCGATATTGGATTTGAGGTGCAGGAAAAAGGCGGCAGCGGCAAAGACAAGCATGGTTGCGATGACCGCGGCGCAGAATTCATAGCTTTTTGAGATGAACCCGGGAATGAGCAGCACGGCAAACAGGCCGATGCCCTGAAGCATGACCTTGACGTTCTGGTTATTGCCGCCGCGGAATTTGGCGAGCTGTTCGGGCGTAATGGCGGCGAGCTCCGGAATCTGAGCGGCACTGATCTCGCGCTGATCGTCCTCGGAGAGTTTTTTCGGTTTTGAGATTCTGCGCACAAACGGCGCTTTGAGCATTTTTTTCATAACGATCCCTCTTTTTATGCGCAGGCGTCAGCAGTCCCGTGCATTGATATCATACGGCCGCCAGAGGATGCTGCCGCGGTATTTGATGATGATGATATTCCGCACATCTGTGTAGCAGTTGTGCAGCACATAGCGCCCGTCGGGGAGATAGCACACAATATAATTCTCCGTCCATCTGCGTCCGTGCTTGCCGTAGCGTGTGAGATCATAGCAATGATGCACCGGCACGATGATATGCACGGCGCTTTCGTCGATATCCTCCCATGCGCGGCGCCTTGCCGCAATGAGGAGCGCGGCAAGAAAGGCCACGGCGGCTGCGATCAACGCAATGGGCAGGATCTTCCCGAGCGGAACTGGATTCTCATGTCTCCTGATGCGTCTTCTTCTGCCGCCCCCTCCGAAACAGACCAGCGTGAAAATTCCGGCAGCAGCAGCAGCGGCGAACGCATACAGGATTCCGCCGCGGCTTTCCGCCATTTCCCTGCGGATGCGCATGATCTGCTGTTCGGGAAGCGGATACCAGAGCGGCTGCTCGCATTCCTCACAGAGCGCTTTTTCTGACAGGGAAAGGTGCTGATAGTACATGAAGAAGCCGAACAGCACTGCGGCGGGGCAGGCAATTCCCGCCGCGATCATCCCGATCATGCCGAGTCCGGAGGAGCCGCCCGCGATCACGCCGAAGGGCATTGCCATGATCGCAAGCGCAATCGGCAGTGTGTGCCCTTGAAACGGGCAGGAATACTTCAGCCGGAGCATCGGGTTCACCTCTTTCGCAGATGAATGTCAGGGTCTACCTTTGGAATATTTTGGATACATCCTGGAACGTAATCGCGATCATGAGCAGCATGAGCGCGGAGAGCCCGACCAGATGGATCGTGCCCTCGACCTTTGCGGGAATGGGCTTCCTGCGGATTGCCTCGATGATGAGAAACACAAAGCGGCCGCCGTCAAGCGCAGGGAACGGAATCAGATTGAAGATGCCGACATTGATCGTGATGAAGCTCATGAGGTCGAGCAGCGTCATGATCTTGTCGTGAATGGTCTCGCTCATGGAAACGACCTCAGTGGTGGTGTCGATGATGCCGACCACGCCGGAGAGATCATGGAACCCGTACTTGCCGCGGATGAGGTCGCGCAGAGAGATCCAGATGAGTCGGGCGGTCGAGACAAAGCTGCGGCAGGTGTAGCTGAGCACGCCGGTAAAGGTTTTTTTCTCGCCGCGGACATAGAAATCGAGCATGCCCTTTGTCTTGCTGTCGCCGAATTTCACATGCTCCAGCGTGATCTCCTCGCCCCCGCGCTCGACAACGACGGTGAATTCCTCGCAGTCGTCATTCTGCAGGGCATAGGAGATGTCGGTCGCGGTGAAGATGTGCAGGCCGTTGATCGAGATGAAACGGTCGCCCTTTTGCAGCCAGCCGTCGGAGGATGCAACGGAATTGCCGTTTTCGTCGGCATGGAACGCAGCGATCGTGTTGGAGGTAATGGCGCTGTCCATGCAGGTGACGATGACGATGAGAACGAAGCCGAGCACGAGATTCATGGCCGCGCCTGCGACGGTGACGATCATGCGCTTCCAGACGGGCGCCTTGCGGAAGGCTCTTGGGTCTTTGGATTCATCGTCCTCGCCCTCCATGGCGCAGTAGCCGCCGATCGGGAAAAGGCGGAGGGTATACTTGGTCTCGCCGCGTTTTTTCTGGATGAGCTTTGGCCCCATGCCGATCGAGAATTCGAGAACGCGGATGCCGCTTTTTTTTGCGGCGACGAAATGTCCTCCCTCATGGATCATGATGATGACGCCGAAGCAGAGAACGGCGACGAGAACGGTTACAATGGTCATTGGATATAAAAACTCCTTTCGCTTACTGTATGGTAAGCAAATCGTAACTCTGAAGAATGAAAGACAGACAACAGTTATGTGATGATTGTCAGAAAATGGTGCGGCGGTGGGGTTATGCCAAAATCTGCGCTCTGACAAACTCCCTTGCAGCGCTGTCTGCTGCGGCAACATCCTCATAGCAGGTCAGCTCTGTCACCGGCACATGATCCAGTGCGGCACTGACCAGCTCGCCGATGCGCAGGAACGGGATTTTCCGCGCAAGGAATGCCGCGACGGCCTCCTCATTTGCGCCGTTTGCGATACAGGGCGCACTGCCGCCGCGCTCGCTCGCCTTGATGCAGGCGGTCAGGCAGTCGAAGGTGTCGTAATCGGGCTTTGCAAAGGTCAGCGTACCGTAATCGGTCAGGGAGAGCGGCCGTGTCGGGCAGGGGAGCCGCTCCGGATAGAGCAGCGCATACTGAATCGGAATCTTCATATCCGGCACGCCCATCTGCCCGATTACCGATTCATCGTTATACACGACCGCAGAATGCAGCACGCTCTGCCGGTGAACGACGATCTCGATCTGATCGGGTCTGAGGTCAAAGAGCCAGCGTGCCTCGATGAATTCGAGACCCTTGTTCATGAGCGTTGCGGAATCGACCGTAATTTTCGCGCCCATGCTCCAGTTCGGGTGATTGAGCGCCTGCTCAACGGTAATATCCCGCAGCTCGGCCTTGGTCTTGCCGAAAAAGGGGCCGCCGGAAGCCGTCAGGATGATCTTTTTGAGCTGCTTTGCCTGATTTCCGCGCAGGCATTGGAAAATAGCGGAATGCTCGCTGTCGATCGGGTAGATCGGCACGCCCTTTTCCGCAGCAGCCTGCATGACGAGCGCACCGCCCGCGACGAGGGTCTCCTTGTTTGCGAGGGCAATGGGCTTGCCTGCGGCGATGCCGGTGAGGGTCGGCTTCAGACCGACCATGCCGACGACGGAATTGAGCAGCGTTTCGGTCGAGCTGTGCTGTGCAATTTCACAGAGACCGTCCGTTCCTGCCAAAATGCGGCAGCCAAGACCGGCTGCCGCTTCTTTTAATGCAGAATAACGGGATTCATCTGCGATGCACAGCAGCTCCGGGCGCAGAACGCGCGCCTGTCTCACAAGCTCGTCAACACTGGAATTCGCAGAGAGCGCGGTGATGCGCAGATGATGCATCTGTGCGACCTCGATCGCCTGCGTGCCGATACTTCCGGTTGAACCGAGAATTGCAGCGCTGTTTGTCATATTGAAGAATCTCCTTTTGTAAAAATGTGCAGGGAAGGCTCTGTTACAGTTCAAAGAATGTGGTTGCCTGCACGAAGGCCGTAAAGAACGGGAGCACCAGCAGAACGCTGTCGAAGCGGTCGAGGATGCCGCCGTGACCGGGCATGATCTTGCCGTAGTCCTTAATGCCGAGCTGGCGCTTGAGCGTTGAGGCAGCGAGGTCGCCGAGCGTGCCGAGCACCGCGCAGACCATTGCAATCAGCACAACAGCGAACCAGTTGAGGCTGACGGAAGTGCCCTTTTTCGCCATGGAGGAGGCATAGAGGCCGCAGAACACGACGAAGAACACGACATTGCAGACGATTGCGCCGATAAATCCGGCGACGGTCTTTTTCGGGCTGATTTCGGGGCAGAGCTTTGCGCGGCCGAAGAGCGTACCGGCGAAATAGGCGCCGGAATCCGCGATCCATGCGCCGCCGAGCGCGAGGATGAGGTAAGCGAGGCCGTGCTGCTCATGGGAATTGTTCAGGGTCACGGTCATGGACATCGCGCCGGGAATGAGAAACATGCCCGCAATGATTGCGAAGAAGGTTTTGTCCTCCATACGCTTCTTGTGCCGCACATAGTCATAGAGCGCGATTGTGACCGCAGCGACCGTCAGCATCGGGCGGTAGCGGGCGGTGAGATTAATCTGAATCATCGGGAGCAGCGCGGAATAGAAGATCGCGGCGACAGCCGAAAGGTGATAGCGGAGCAGTCTGTTGGCCTTCATATATTCGTAGACCATTGCAGCAGAGAGCATGCCGACCGCGAGGGGCAGCATAAAGGTATTGTGCAGGAGCAGGATAATGAGCGCAACGACGATGCCGATTCCTGCGCTTATCAATCGTGTAGCCATATATGTTTGCGGCAGACTTCGGAAAGCTGTCTCTGCCGCGCCTCCAATCCAAATGAAAAAATCAAAGACCGCCGAAGCGTCTGGTGCGTCTTGCGAATTCGACGATTGCCTTGTCGAGCTCATCGCCGTTGAAATCGGGGAACAGCGTATCGCAGAAATAGAATTCCGCATAGGCGCACTGCCAGAGCAGGAAATTCGAGAGCCGCTGCTCGCCGCCGGGGCGGATCATAAGATCGACGTCGGGCATCCCGGCGGTATAGAGATGCTGTGCAAAGAGCTCCTCTGTAATATCGTCGGGCTGGAGCTTTCCGTCCTGCACGAGCCTTGCGATGCGCTTTGCGGCATCGGTGATCTCTCTGCGGGAGCCGTAGTTTGCGGCGATGCCGGCGGTCATCTTCTCGAATTCGCCGGTATCGTGCTCCAGATCGGTAAACATCTTTTGCAGATCGGGCTCGAAGTCCTGTTTATCGCCGAGCAGCACGACGCGCACGCGGTCGTCGAAATACTTATAGGCGAGCTTGACATACTGCCGGAACAGGTTCATCAGCGCATGCACCTCATCATCCGGGCGCTTCCAGTTTTCAGTCGAGAAGGCATAGAAGGACATATATTTCACGCCGATCTCTCTGGCATGCCGCAGCAGCTTATGGAAGGTTTTTGCGCCCTGCACATGTCCGAAGGTACGGGGCATGCCGCGCTTTTTCGCCCAGCGGCCGTTTCCGTCCATGATGATCGCGATATGCTGCGGCATCATGTCCGCCGGGACGGGCGGTTCGATTTGTTTTTTTGCCATGCTTGTAATACTCCTTGGGTGTAATAGGGATGCGGAAAACCGGGCATCAGATGCTCATGATCTCCTTTTCCTTGGCAGCGACGAGCTTGTCAATTTCCTCGGTATAGCGGTCTGTGAGGGTCTGTGCCTTTTTCTCGCCGTTTTTCTGGTCATCCTCGGTGATTTCGGAATCCTTTTTCAGCTTTTTGTATTTTTCGAGCAGATCTCTGCGCTCATTGCGCACTGCGACCTTTGCCTCATCGCCGTACTTTTTGATTGTTTTTGCGAGTCCCTTTCTGCGGTCCTCGGTGAGCTGCGGGAAGACGAGGCGGATGGCCTTGCCGTCGTCGGCCGGGGTGATACCGAGCTCAGAGGCGAGGATGGCCTTGCTGATCGGGCGGATCATGGAGGGGTCCCACGGGGTGATGAGCAGCATTCTTGCCTCCGGCACGGACACTGCCGCGACCTGATTGATCGGGGTAGGCGAGCCGTAGTAATCAACGGGGATTTTGTCGAGCACGGCGGGGTTCGCGCGTCCGGCGCGGATCGAGCCGAATTCATTTTGCAGGCGGTCAATGGTTTTCTTCATGGCCTTTTCGGCGGCATCGAGCTTTTCCTTCATCAGTTCGTTCATAACATTCACTCCTTAACAGAAATATTTGGAATATCGGGATGGTGCTTCCGGGAATTCCGGATTACTCCGGGAGAATGAGCGTGCCGAGAGATTTGCCCATGCAGGCGTCATAGATGTTGTCGGGTCTGGAGAGGTCAAAGACGAGCATGGTCATGCCGTTATCGCGGCAGAGGGCTGCTGCGGTCGAGTCCATGACGCCGAGCTGCCGGTTGACGACCTCTGTAAACGTCAGTGTCTCATATTTGACGGCATCGTCAAATTTGTTGGGGTCCTTGTCATAGACGCCGTCCACCATTGTAGCTTTCATGAGGACATCGGCGTCAATCTCGGCGGCACGGAG